>NZ_JBNNJZ010000118.1:0-19231 GCF_050270335.1 Streptomyces sp. NPDC059900 | reverse complement strand
GCAGTACTCCGGCACCGGGGTACCAGCCCCCGGTGCCGGAGCACCACAAAACCTCAGCGCCCGTTGAACGCGTCTTTCAGGCGGGAGAACAGGCCCTGCTGCCCCGGCTGGAACTGCCCCGTGGGCCGCTCCTCGCCGCGCAGCTGCGCAAGCTCCCGCAGGACCCGCTCCTGCTCCGCGTCCAGCTTGGTCGGCGTGAGGACCTCGACGTGCACGATGAGGTCGCCCCGGCCGCCGCCCCGCAGGTGCGTGATGCCCCTGCCGTGCAGCGGCACCGACTGGCCGGACTGCGTGCCCGGACGGATGTCGACCTCTTCGAGGCCGTCCAGCGTCTCCAGGGGCACCTTCGTGCCCAGAGCCGCGGCCGTCATCGGGATGGTGACCGTGCAGTGCAGGTCGTCGCCGCGCCGCTGGAACACGGCGTGCGGCAGCTCGTGGATCTCCACGTACAGGTCACCGGCGGGGCCGCCGCCGGGGCCGACCTCGCCCTCGCCCGCGAGCTGGATCCGCGTGCCGTTGTCGACACCGGCCGGGATCTTCACAGTGAGCGTCCGCCGCGACCGGATGCGGCCGTCGCCGGCGCACTCCGGGCACGGGGTGGGCACGACCGTGCCGAAGCCCTGACACTGCGGGCAGGGCCGCGAGGTCATGACCTGGCCGAGGAAGGACCGCGTGACCTGCGACACCTCACCGCGACCGCGGCACATGTCACACGTCTGGGCGGACGTTCCCGGCGCGGCGCCTTCACCGCTGCAGGTCGTACATACGACCGCCGTGTCGACCTGTATGTCCTTGGTGGTCCCGAAGGCCGCCTCGTCGAGGTCGATCTCGAGCCGGATCATGGCGTCCTGGCCGCGGCGCGTGCGCGACCGGGGGCCACGCTGCGACGCCGTACCGAAGAACGCGTCCATGATGTCCGAGAAGTTGCCGAAGCCACCGGCTCCGAAACCGCCCGCACCACCGCCGCCGCCCGCCTGGGACAGCGGGTCGCCGCCGAGGTCGTAGACCTGCTTCTTCTGCGGGTCCGACAACACCTCGTACGCGGCGTTGATCTCCTTGAAGCGCTCCTGAGTCTTCGGATCCGGATTCACGTCCGGGTGAAGCTCTCGCGCAAGCCTCCGGAAGGCCTTCTTGATTTCGTCCTGGGAAGCGTCGCGGCGCACGCCTAGTACGGCGTAGTAGTCCGTGGCCACTTACGACTCCGCCAGGATCTGTCCGACGTAACGTGCCACTGCGCGTACTGCTCCCATCGTTCCCGGATAGTCCATGCGGGTCGGGCCGACCACGCCGAGCTTGGCTACTGCCTCGCTGCCCGAACCGTAGCCGACGGAGACCACGGACGTAGAGCTGAGTCCCTCATGGGCGTTCTCGTGACCGATCCGTACGGTCATGCCCGAATCCGTGGCCTCGCCAAGCAACTTGAGCAGAACGACCTGCTCCTCAAGAGCCTCCAGGACGGGCCTGATGGTGAGGGGAAAGTCATGTCCGAAGCGGGTGAGATTGGCCGTCCCGCCGATCATCAGCCGCTCCTCGGTCTCCTCGACCAGGGTTTCGAGGAGGGTGGAGAGCACCGTCGCCACGGTGCCCCGGTCCTCCGCGTCGAAGGACTCCGTCATGTCCTGCACCAGCTGCGGCACGTCCGCGAAGCGCCGGCCCGCGACCCGGCTGTTGAGCCGCGCCCGCAGATCCGCGAGCGAGGTCTCGCCGAACGGCGCGGGACAGTCGATCATGCGCTGCTCGACCCGGCCCGTGTCCGTGATCAGGACGAGCATCAGCCGGGCGGGAGCCAGCGAAAGCAGCTCCACGTGCCGCACCGTCGACCGCGTGAGCGACGGATACTGCACGACCGCGACCTGCCGGGTCAGCTGCGCGAGCAGCCGCACCGTGCGCGCCACGACGTCGTCGAGGTCGACGGCGCCGTCGAGGAAGTTCTGGATGGCCCTGCGCTCCGGCGCCGCCATCGGCTTGACGCCCGCGAGCCGGTCGACGAAGAGGCGGTACCCCTTGTCGGTCGGGATGCGCCCCGCGCTCGTATGAGGCTGGGCGATGAACCCTTCCTCCTCCAGCGCCGCCATGTCGTTGCGGACGGTGGCCGGGGAGACCCCGAGGCTGTGCCGCTCGGTGAGCGCCTTGGAGCCGACGGGCTCCTCGGTGCCGACATAGTCGTGGACGATGGCGCGCAGCACCTCGAGCCTGCGTTCACTGAGCATCCGCGCACACCTCCACCTTTTTGCCCTGAAACCTGTCTGCTCTGCGGCCCCGCCTGGCACTCCCCACAGGTGAGTGCCAGCCCGCGCCGCGCCCAGTGTACGGCCGTGAGGTACGGCCCCGGCAAGGGCAGCGGCTGCCGGGCGGCCGCCACGGGGCTAGCGTCGGCGTATGGACGTGGCACTGGCTTGGGACGAGGCGGGCTGGGAGCGGCTCGCGCCGCATGTGGGGCGGCGGCGCCTCCCGGTCTGGGACTGTACGGCGGGCCTGGTCGTCGGCGGCGAATCGGCGCTGATGATCGAGGCGGGGGCGACCCTGCGCGAGGGAGCAGAGCTGCGCACGCAGGCGCGCGGCATTCTCGGCGGGGGGCGGCGGGTCACCCACCTCGCCCTGACGCACCCGCACTTCGACCATGTGCTGGGTGCGGCGGCGTTCGCGGGCGTGGAGGTGTACGGCGCGGTCGGCCTCGACAAGCTGCTCGCCGGGGGCCGCGACGAACTGCGTGCGTCGGCGGTGCGGCACGGGGTCGGCGAGGACGCAGCGGCGGAGGCCGCCGATCTGCTCGTCCGGCCGCATCACGCGGTGTGCGGGGAGTGGACGCTGGACCTGGGCGGCGGGGTACAGGTCCTGCTGGCGAACGTCGGGCCCGGTCACACGGGGCACGACCTGGCGGTGCTCGTCCCGGCGGGCGCGGGCAGCCCGGAGATCGTCTTCTGCGGGGACCTGGTCGAGGAGTCGGGCGAACCGCAGGCGGGCGATGACGCGGTACCGGAGCGGTGGCCCGCGGCGCTCGACCGGCTCCTCGAACTGGGCGGTCCTGACGCGCTGTACGTGCCGGGGCACGGTGCGGTGGTCGATGCGGCTTTTGTCCGTGCGCAGCGCGCCACACTGGCGGCTCGCTTCGGCGTGTCGTAGCCGGTCGTACGCCTCTTCTCTTATCGTCATGCGAATGCGCCAGTACTCCGCAGACCTCACCCCGCCGTGGAAGAAGCCGAAGCCCGTGCCCGAGGTCGCCGCGGAGGCGGACCTCGTGGTGGAGGAGCTGGGCACCGGCTTCTGCGGGGCGGTGATCCGCTGCGAGAAGACGGCGGAGGGTCCGACGGTGACCCTGGAGGACCGCTTCGGCAAGCACCGCGTCTTCCCGATGACCCCGGGCGGCTTCGCCCTGGAGGGCCGCACGGTCACCCTCGTCCGCCCTTCCGCCGCCGCTCCTCTCGTACGTCCCACACGCACCGCGTCCGGCTCGGTGGCCGTGCCGGGGGCGCGGGCCCGGGTGGCACGCGCCGGGCGGATCTATGTGGAGGGACGGCACGACGCGGAGCTCGTCGAGCGGGTGTGGGGCGACGACCTGCGGATCGAGGGCGTGGTCGTCGAGTACCTGGAGGGCATCGACGACCTCCCGGCGATCGTCGCGGAGTTCTCCCCCGGCCCCGATGCCCGGCTGGGCGTCCTGGTGGACCACCTGGTGCCCGGCTCGAAGGAGTCGCGGATCGCGGCGGAGGTGAGTTCTTCCTCCGCGCTGGTGGTGGGGCACCCCTATATCGACGTGTGGGAGGCGGTGAAGCCGTCGTCGGTGGGGATCGCGGCGTGGCCCCGCGTCCCGCGCGGCCAGGACTGGAAGACGGGCGTCTGCGAGGCACTCGGCTGGCCCCCGAACACGGGGGCCGCGTGGCAACGGATCCTGGGTTCGGTGCACAGTTACAGGGATCTTGAACCGGCCCTGCTCGGCCGCGTGGAGGAACTGATCGACTTCGTCACGGGGACGGAGGACTAGCCCGCCGCGGGCCACGTTCCCGGCGTATGCACCGCCGCTTCGCGGCGGATCTTTCCCGCCCCCCCAAGCGGATCTTTCCCGCCCACCCACCCGAGTACCCCGCAGCGCGTCCCGGCGTGAAGATCTCCAGCCCGTCCGGCGTTTGAGGACGAACTCGGCGGAGCCGGTGATGACGGTGCGCGCGAGCCGGCGGAGCCGGAACTTCGGGAAGGGGCGGGACTGGGGAAAGCCCCGCAGGGACCGCCCGGACCTCAGTCCACCAGGTCCCGGACCACCGCATCCGCCAGCAACCGCCCCCGCAGGGTCAGCACAGCCCGCCCCTCTTCGTAAGGCCCCGCCTCAAGAAGACCGTCGGCCAGCGCCCGCCCCGCAGCCGCGAGCCCCGCAGCCCGCAGCAAGGACAGCGGGCACCCTTCCAGCAGCCGCAGCTCCAGCAGAATCCGCTCCACCCGCCGGTCCTCACCGGCAAGAACCTCCCGCCCGGCCCCCGGCGAGCGCCCGGCGGAAAGGGCCCCCGCATAAGCCCCCGGATGCTTGACGTTCCACCACCGCACACCCCCCACATGGCTGTGGGCCCCCGGCCCGGCCCCCCACCAGTCGGCCCCCCGCCAGTACAACTCGTTGTGCAGGCACCGCCCGGCCTCGGAGGTGGCCCAGTTGGACACCTCGTACCAGGAGTAGCCCGCGCCCCCTAGCACCTCGTCGGCGATGAGATACCGGTCCGCGTGGACGTCGTCGTCCGTCATCGGCACCTCCCCGCGCCGGATGCGCCGCGCCAGCTGCGTGCCCTCCTCGACGATCAGCGCATAGGCGCTGACGTGGTCGGGTCCGGCGCCGATCGCCGCGTCGAGCGTGGCCCGCCAGTCCTCGTCGCTCTCGCCCGGCGTGCCGTAGATGAGGTCGAGGTTGACGTGCTCGAAGCCCGCCGCCCGCGCCTCGGCCACGCACGCCTCGGGACGCCCGGGGGTGTGCGTACGGTCGAGCACCTTCAGTACGTGCTGCTTCGCGCTCTGCATCCCGAAGGAGACGCGGTTGAAGCCGCCGGCCCGCAGCTCGCTCAGGTAGGCCGGATCGACGGACTCCGGGTTCGCCTCGGTGGTGATCTCCGCGTCGTCCGCGAGCCCGAACTCCTCACGGACCGCGCCGAGCATCCGTACGAGGTCGGATGCGGCCAGGAGCGTCGGCGTACCGCCTCCCACGAAGACGGTCCGGACCGGGCGCGGGTCGTCCCCGAGCACCTTCCGCGCGAGCCGCACCTCGTCGATCAAGGTGTCCGCGTAGTTGTCGCGCGAGGCGAGCACGCCGCCGGAGCCGCGCAGCTCGGTGGCCGTGTAGGTGTTGAAGTCGCAGTAGCCGCAGCGCGTGGCGCAGTACGGGACGTGGAGGTAGAAGCCGAGCGGACGGGCCGCCGCTCCCTCCAGGGCGGACGCGGGCAGCGCGCCGTCCTCGGGCATGGGCTCACCATCGGGCAGTGCGGAAGGCATGCCTTCCATTGTCCCGCACCGCGGGCCGACCGGACGCCGCGCGCGCGGCCCCTACTGCGCCTGTAGCACCAGCACCGCCAGATCGTCGTCCGGCGGCCGCTCCGAGAACTCGTGCACCAGCCTCTTGATCCGTTCCGCCACGAGCCCCGCGTCCAGGCCCGCGCAGCTCGAGAGCGCTGCCGCGAGGCCGTCGCCGTCGTCGAACATCTGGCGTCCCGAGCGCCGCTCGGTCACGCCGTCCGTCACGCAGAGCAACGTGTCGCCCGCCCACAGCTCGAAGGTCTCGCTGGTGTACGTCGCGTCGTCGACCCCGAGCAGGAGCTGCGGCGTGGCCGCGCCCCGGACCGTGCCGTCGGGGGAGAGAAGGAGCGGCAGGGGGTGACCTGCGCTCGCCACCGTGCAGCGGACGCCGCCGCCGTCCATGGGCACCAGCTCGCCGTAGAGGAGGGAGAGGAAGCGGGAGGTGGCCCCGTCGGGCGGCAGGCCCTGGCCGCCCGCGACCGCGATGACCGCGGCGGCCGCGTCCGCCGCTTCCGTCGCGTCGTCCAGGAGGAGCTGGTTGAGGCGGTCGAGGACCTCGGCGACCTCGTACCCCTCGCGGGCGAGCAGCCGCAGCCACGGGCGGGCGAGGCCGATCACGACGGCCGCCTCGACCCCCTTGCCCTGCACGTCGCCGAGCGCGAAGCACCAGCGGCCCTTGCCCGCCTGGAACACGTCGTAGAAGTCGCCGCCGGGGCCGCCCTTGTCCCGCGGCTCGTACACCAGGCCGCTGTGCATGCCGGGGATGTCCGCGACGGAGCTCGGCAGCAGGCCGCGCTGGAGGACCTGGCTGATGGTGGCCTGGCGCTGATAGCGCCGCGCCGCGCTGATGGCGAGCGCCACGCGGCGGCTGAAGTCCTCGATGAGACCGGTGACTTCGTCGGCGAACCGGATCATCCCGGCGCGCCCGATGACGAGCGTGCCCAGGGCGCCGCCGCCCGCCGTGAGGCGGAAGGCCAGGGCCGTGCCGGTCTCCTCGCCGGTCATCGCCTCGCCGGGCCACGGCACGGGGACGGCTCCGGAGCCCGCTGATTCGGGCAGCTGGGGCGGGTTCTTCTCCAGGTTGCGGCGCAGTTCCTCCATGCGCTGCTCGCTGGCGTGCCAGACGCGGGCGAGCCGGCTCGCGTTGCCGCTGCCCGCGTCGCCGCGGGGCGCGGCCTCCGCCTCGTCGTCGAGCCACACCGCGCACCAGTCGGCGAGCCGCGGCACGAGCAGCTGTCCGGCAAGGGCGGCCACCAGTTCCTCGTCGAACTGCCCTGCGAGCAGGTCCGACGCCTCGGCGAGGAAGGTGAGCGCCCCGCGGTTGACCCACTCGGTGTCGTGCGTGACGCGTCTGGGCAGCGGGGCGAGGATGTCGATGCCGCGCAGGCCGCGCTGCATCGCCTGTTCGCTCGCGTACGACTCGATCTCCTGAGGGGCCTGCACGCCCTCGACCGGCAGGCGGGCCCAGACGGACTTGGTGCCGGTGCGGTAGGTGATGCCCCAGGACTCGGAGAGGGCCGCGACGAGTTGCAGACCCCGGCCGTACTCGGGTGTGCCCGGCGGCTGGGGCGTGGGCTCGCTGCGCACCGCGCGGGCGGGATGGTGGTCGGACACCTCGATGACCAGGGAGTCCGTGTTCTCGCCCAGGCCCGCCTCGTCGAGCCGGCACAGCAGCTCGACCGTGGTGCCCGCGTGCACGACGGCGTTCGTGACGAGCTCGCTGACCAAGAGCACGGCATCGTCGGTGACCCGGTCGGTGACACCGGCCGCGGCGGGCACGGAGAGTTCTCTCCAGTCGGCGAGCGCGGCGCGCACGAACCTTCGTGCGGCGGCGGGCGCCAACGGGTTTCCGGGCAGCGACGTGCACACCACCGCCGGCGGGCCGGGCTGGTGCCCCGGCTGGGCGGACGCACGGAAAGTGGTCTCCCGTTGCATCGGAATGGACCCCACGTTTCGGCTCCTGAGCAGTTCGGTCGAATACGCCTCAGGCGACACCGACAGAGTGACAGACTGGCCACGCCCATAAGCACCGAGTTACTGAAGTGGGCCGCTATGAGTGAGAACAGTGCTATGCCCGCGCTCGGTTACGGTCGGATTCCGGCACCGAAACCAGCTCCGATACCTTCGCCTGCTTCCGGAGTCGATCCGGACACGGCCTCAGACACCCACCGGGAGTCAGCTCCGGAAGTGATTTCCGACCTGCGTCCACTCCTCGCCGCCATGCGCGCGGCGCGGGACGGGGACTTCACCAAGGTAGCGGTGACCGGCCACGGCCTGACGGCCGAGCTGCACACCGTCTTCAACGAGATGCTCGACCGTTCCCTGCACTTCGACGGCGAACTCTCCCGTGTGCGCCGGGAGATCATCCGGCACGGCCACCTCGACGAGCGGTTCTCCGCTAGTCCGGGGCAGGGCAGCTGGGCCACGCGCATCCATGACGTCAACTCGCTGCTCGACTCGCTGGTCGCTCCCGCGGCCAACGCCACCCGCGTCCTGAACGCGGTCGCGGGCGGTGACCTCACGCAGCGCGTGGACCTGCACGACGGCACCCGTGAACTACGGGGCGACCTGCGGCGCCTGGGCCGTGCGGTGAACACGATGGTCGACCAGCTGTCGCTCTTCACGGGCGAGGTCACCCGCGTCGCGCGCGAGGTCGGCACGGAGGGGCGGCTGGGCGGTCGCGCCAAGGTGCGGGGCCTCTCGGGCAGCTGGCGTGACGTGACGGAGGCCGTGAACACGATGGCCGCCCGGCTCACCGCCCAGGTGCGCGACATCGCCCTGGTGACGACGGCGGTGGCGCAGGGCGACCTGACACGGACAGTGACCGTCGAGGCCACGGGTGAGCTGCTCGAACTGAAGCTGACCGTCAACACGATGGTCGACCAGCTCTCCGCCTTCGCGGCCGAGGTGACCCGTGTCGCCCGCGAGGTCGGCACCGAGGGTCAGTTGGGCGGCCGGGCGCAGGCCCGCGGTGTGTCGGGGGTCTGGAAGGACCTCACCGACAACGTCAACTTCATGGCGTCGAACCTCACCTCCCAGGTGCGCAACATCGCCCAGGTCACCACGGCCGTCGCCAACGGCGACCTGAGCCAGAAGATCACCGTCGACGCCCGGGGCGAGATCCTCGAACTGAAGTCGACGGTGAACACGATGGTCGACCAGCTCTCTGCCTTCGCCGACGAGGTCACCCGTGTCGCCCGCGAGGTCGGCACGGAGGGCAACCTCGGCGGTCGCGCTCAGGTGCGCGGCGTGTCCGGGGTCTGGAAGGACCTCACCGACAACGTCAACTTCATGGCCGACAACCTCACCTCCCAGGTGCGCAACATCGCCCTCGTGTCGACGGCTGTCGCCCAGGGCGATCTGGGCAAGAAGATCACCGTCGAGGCGAAGGGCGAGATCCTCGAACTGAAGTCCACCATCAACACGATGGTGGACCAGCTCTCGGCCTTCGCCGACGAGGTCACCCGCGTGGCCCGCGAGGTCGGCACCGAGGGCAACCTCGGCGGTCAGGCCCAGGTGCGCGGTGTGTCGGGGGTCTGGAAGGACCTGACGGACAACGTCAACTTCATGGCGCTGAACCTCACCTCCCAGGTGCGCAACATCGCCCAGGTCACCACGGCCGTCGCCAACGGCGACCTGTCCAAGATGATCACGGTGACGGCGCGCGGCGAGATCCTGGAACTGAAGGACACCGTCAACACGATGGTGGAGCAGCTGCGCGCCTTCGCGGACGAGGTGACCCGCGTGGCCCGCGAGGTCGGCACGGACGGCCGGCTCGGCGGGCGGGCCCAGGTGCTCGGCGTATCGGGCGTCTGGAAGGACCTCACCGACAACGTCAACTACATGGCGGACAACCTCACGGGCCAGGTCCGCAACATCGCCCAGGTCGCGACGGCGGTGGCCCAGGGTGACCTCTCCAAGAAGATCGACGTGGACGCGCGCGGCGAGATCCTGGAACTGAAGACCACCATCAACACCATGGTGGACACGCTGTCCTCCTTCTCCTCGGAGGTCACCCGGGTGGCCCGCGAGGTCGGCTCCGAGGGCCAGCTGGGCGGCCAGGCCCGGGTCGAGGGCGTGTACGGCACGTGGAAGCGCCTGACGACGAACGTGAACGAACTCGCCCTGAACCTCACCACGCAGGTCCGGGCGATCGCCGAGGTCGCATCGGCCGTGGCCCAGGGCGACATGACCCGGTCCATCACCGTCGAGACGCGGGGCGAGGTCTCCGAGCTCAAGAACAACATCAACGTCATGGTCTCCAACCTCCGCGAGACCACCCGTGCCAAGGACTGGCTGGAGTCGAACCTCGCCCGTCTCGCGGGTCTGATGCAGGGCCACCGTGACCTGATGGAGGTCGCGGACCTGATCCTGCGCGAGCTGACCCCGCTGGTGAACGCCCAGTACGGCGCCTTCTTCCTGGCCGACCCGGAGGCCGGGGAGGCCACGACGCTGCAGACCCCGCCCGTCAAGGGGCTCGCCTTCATCGCCGGGTACGGCTCCGCGCAGGGCTCGGTCGTCGACACGGGCGCGATGCCCGCGCACGGCCTGGTGCGCCAGGCGGCCCTGGAGAAGAAGCGGATCCTCGTCGACGAGGTGCCGCCCGACTACATCAAGATCACTTCGGGTCTCGGGGACGCCGCACCGGCCAGCCTGGTGATCATCCCGATCCTCTTCGAGGACAAGCTGCTCGGCGTCATCGAGCTGGCCACGTTCTCCCGCTTCTCGGACGTGCACCTCGCGTTCTTCGACCAGTTCGTGAGCACGATCGGCGTCGCGATCAACACCATCATCGCCAACTCCCGTACGGAGTCCCTGCTCAGCGAGTCCCAGCGGCTCGCCACGCAGCTCCAGGACCGCTCGGACGAACTCCAGCTCCAGCAGGCGGAGTTGCAACGTTCGAACGCCGAACTTGAGGAGAAGGCGGCGCTCCTCGCCACCTCCTCGCAGTACAAGTCGGAGTTCCTCGCGAACATGTCGCACGAGCTGCGCACCCCGCTGAACTCCCTGCTCATCCTGGCCCGGCTCCTCTCCGACAACCCCGACAGCCATCTCTCCGACCAGGAGGTGCAGTTCGCGACCACGATCCACCGCTCGGGCTCCGATCTCCTGCAACTCATCAACGACATCCTGGACCTGTCGAAGATCGAGGCGGGCCGCATGGACGTCCGCCCCAAGAAGCTCCCCCTCATCAAGGTCCTCGACTACGTCCACGCGACGTTCCGCCCCCTCACCCTCGACCGCGGGCTCGCCTTCGAGGTGTCGGTCGGCGAGGACGTGCCGCGCGAGATGTTCTCCGACGAACAGCGGCTCCAGCAGATCCTGCGCAACCTCCTGTCAAACGCGGTCAAGTTCACCGCGAGCGGCAGCGTCGAGCTGCGCGTGAGCCGGGTCAAGAACACCGGCGACATGCGGCTGCACGACGGCAGCGACCGGCTCTCCTTCGCCGTCAAGGACACCGGCATCGGCATCCCGACCGACCAGCTCCCCGCCATCTTCGAGGCATTCCAGCAGGCCGACGGCACCACCAACCGCAAGTACGGCGGCACCGGCCTCGGCCTGTCCATCAGCCGCGAGATCGCCGGGCTCCTCGGCGGCCGCATCACCGCGGAGAGCAAGCCGGGCCAGGGCTCCACCTTCACGCTGTACGTCCCCGTGGTGCACCCCGGACACGGGGCCGCCGCGGCGGCGTACGCGGCGACCAGGACACCGCCGCCGCCCGAGTCGACCGACGAACGGGTCACCATGGCCCCGCACGTCTTCCACGAACAGAACGACAGCTGGCCCACCCCCACCAAACTGGAGGAGTACCGGGAGGGGCAGGCCGGACGCATACTCCGCGGGCGCCGCGTCCTGATCGTGGACGACGACATCCGCAACGTCTTCGCGCTCACCCATGTGCTGAGCCGCGTCGGCATGCCCGTCCTCTACGCGGAGAACGGCCGCGAAGGAATCGAGACCCTGGAGCGCAACCCCGACACCGACCTCATCCTGATGGACATCATGATGCCGGAGATGGACGGCTACGAAACCATCGCCGCGATCCGCCGCACACCGCGCTGGAGCGGTCTGCCCATCATCGCGCTGACCGCCAAGGCGATGCCCGGCGACCGCGAGAAGGCCATCGAACAGGGTGCGACCGACTACGTACCCAAACCCGTGGACGTCGACCAACTGCTCACCGTCGCCTGCACGCTCCTTGCCCCTGAGAGCAGCGCCACGCATGAGCCCGACACACCCACGACCCAAGAGAAACCCGTTGCAGCGGAACCGGCAGGCGCTCACGGGGAGGCCGCTGTTCCGCCGACGTCCGAGTGAGGCACTGTCACCATGAGCACAGAGGTCATGACCGACAACCGCGCAAGCATCCTCCTTGTCGATGACATGGAGGACAATCTGATGGCGCTCGAAGCCGTCCTGGGGTCACTCAACGAACCACTGGTACGCGCCCGTTCGGGCGAAGAGGCGATGAAGGCCCTGTTGCGGCAACGATTCGCCGTGATCCTCCTGGACGTGCGCATGCCGGGGATGGACGGATTCGAGACCGCGTCGAACATCAAGCGGCTCGACCAGACCAAGGACGTGCCCATCATCTTCCTGACGGGCACCGACAACGACGCGGGCTATGCCTTCCGGGGCTACGCGACGGGCGCGGCGGACTACATGACCAAACCGTTCGACCCCTGGGTGCTGCGCGCCAAGGTCACCGTGTTTCTCGAACTGCACCGCAAGAACCAGCAGTTGGAGAAGATCATGGCGCGCGAGCAGCAGCAGTTCGACGAACTGGCGGCCCGCCTCTCCGCGATCGAGGCACACATGGCGGCCAGCAGCCTCAAGGACGTGCTCGAACTGCGCCACCACGTGACGCACATGGAGGAGCTGGTGAAGGAGATGCGCCGCGGGCGGGGTGCCTGACCAGACGTCAGATCAGTCAGGTCAGGCACCCCGCCCGCGTACGGAGTCAAGGCGCCAAAAGCTCAGGCCTCGCGTGATCCCGCGTACATCTCGTCGATCAGGTGCTGGTACTCGCGCTCGACGACCGGTCGCTTCAGCTTCAGGCTGGGCGTCAGTTCGCCGTGCTCGATGTCCAGGTCGCGGGGCAGCAGCTTGAACTTCTTGACGGTCTGCCAGCGCTGCAGGCCTTCGTTGAGCTGCTTGACGTAGCCCTCGATGAGTCCGACCGTCGCCGGGTCCGCGACCACGTCGGCGTAGCTCTTGCCGTCGAGGCCGTTGTCCTTGGCCCAGGCGAGGATGGCCGGCTCGTCGAGCGCGATCAGGGCGGTGCAGAAGTTCCGGTCGGCGCCGTGCACCAGGATGTTCGATACGTACGGGCAGACGGCCTTGAACTGGCCCTCGACCTCGGCGGGCGCGATGTACTTGCCGCCGGACGTCTTGATCAGGTCCTTCTTGCGGTCGGTGATCCGCAGATAGCCGTCCGCGGACAGCTCACCGATGTCGCCGGTGTGGAACCACCCGTCGGACTCCAGGACCTCGGCCGTCTTGTCGTCGAGGCCGTGGTAGCCCTCCATGATGCCGGGGCCGCGCAGCAGGATCTCGCCGTCGTCGGCGATCCGGACCTCGGTGCCGGGCAGCGGCTTGCCGACGGTGCCGGTGCGGTAGGCCTCGCCCGGGTTGACGAAGGACGCGGCGGAGGACTCCGTGAGGCCGTACCCCTCCAGGATGTGGATGCCCGCGCCGGCGAAGAAGTAGCCGATGTCGGGCGCGAGCGCGGCAGAGCCGGAGACGGCGGCACGCAGCCGTCCGCCGAAGGCCTCGCGCAGCTTGGAGTAGACGAGCGCGTCGGCGACCTTGTGCTTGGCGCCGAGGCCGAAGGGCACGGACGCGGAGCCGGTCCTGCGGAAGTTGTCCTGGCTGACCTTCGCGTACTCGCGGGAGACCTCGGCGGCCCACAGGAAGATCTTGTACTTGGCGCCGCCACCGGCCCGCGCCTTGGCCGCGACCCCGTTGTAGACCTTCTCGAAGATGCGCGGCACGGCGGCCATGTACGTCGGCTGCACCACCGGAAGATTCTCGATGATCTTGTCCACGCGGCCGTCGACCGCGGTGACGTGCCCCAGCTCGATCTGGCCGGAGGTAAGCACCTTGCCGAAGACGTGTGCGAGCGGCAGCCACAGGTACTGCACGTCGTCCTGGCCGAGCAGACCGGTCGCCGCGATGGCCTTCGCCATGTACGACCAGTTGTCCTGCGGCAGGCGCACGCCCTTGGGCTTCCCCGTGGTGCCGGAGGTGTAGATGATCGTGGCGAGCTGGTCCTTGGTGATCGCCGCGATCCGCTCCTTGACGGCCTCGGGGTTCTTCTCCAGGTGGGCGGCGCCGCGGGCCTCCAGATCGGCGAGCGAGAGCACCCAGCCCTCGGGGTCGCCCTCCGCGGGCCCGGCGCCCTCGGAGTCGATCACCACGACATGTCGCAGCTCGGGCAGCTCGGCCCGCTTCTCGCGCGCCTTGGCGAGCTGCTCGGCGTTCTCCGCGACGAGCACCCGGCTGCCGGAGTCGGACAGGATGTAAGTGGATTCCTCGGCATTGGTCTGCGGATACACCGTGGTGGTGGCCGCGCCCGCGCAGAGGATGCCGAGGTCGGCGAGGATCCACTCGACCCGCGTGGACGAGGCGAGCGCGACGCGCTCCTCGGGCGCGAGGCCGAGCTCGATCAGGCCCGCCGCGATGGCGTAGACCCGCTCGGCGGCCTGCGCCCAGCTCAGCGACTTCCATTCGTCGGGGCCCTCGCCCGAGGCGGCCGGCACCGGATAGCGGTAGGCCTCGGCGTCGGGCGTGGCCGCCACGCGCTCAAGGAAAAGATGGGCCACGGAAGGCGGACGGTTCTCGATCAAGGTCTGTGTGTCGCTCACGACATCCTCCGGACCCGCGACAATGCGGCGACTGGCTGGCGGCTGCTGGTCTTGTTTAACTTGCGAGTAACCTACGAGCAGTGATCAGAGTAGAGCGCTGAAGCCCGCCACGTAAGGGGCTTCTGCCTGTCACTTCATACAAGAACGGGTCCGCCGCGCAAGAGCGCGACGGACCCGCTGAGATGCCTGTGTGACCCCCGTGCCGGACGGGGCGGCAGTTGAGACCCGGGCTACTTCTTCGCCTTGCCCGGACCGCTGTCGTCACTGGAGAGCACCGCGATGAAGGCTTCCTGCGGCACCTCGACGGAGCCGACCATCTTCATGCGCTTCTTGCCCTCCTTCTGCTTCTCGAGCAGCTTGCGCTTACGGGAGATGTCACCGCCGTAGCACTTGGCGAGCACGTCCTTGCGGATGGCGCGGATGGTCTCGCGGGCAATGACCCGGGAGCCGATCGCGGCCTGGACGGGCACCTCGAAGGCCTGCCGCGGGATGAGCTCGCGCAGCTTGGCGACCAGGCGCACACCGTACGCGTACGCCTGGTCCTTGTGCGTGACCGCCGAGAACGCGTCGACCTTGTCGCCGTGCAGCAGGATGTCGACCTTGACGAGCTGGGCCGACTGCTCGCCCGTGGGCTCGTAGTCGAGCGAGGCGTAACCGCGCGTCTTGGACTTCAGCTGGTCGAAGAAGTCGAAGACGATCTCGGCGAGGGGCAGCGTGTAGCGGATCTCCACGCGGTCCTCGGAGAGGTAGTCCATGCCGAGCAGGGTGCCGCGCCGGTTCTGGCACAGCTCCATGATCGAGCCGATGAACTCGCTCGGGGCGAGGATCGTGGCGCGTACGACGGGCTCGTGCACCTCGTCGATCTTGCCCTCGGGGAATTCGCTCGGGTTGGTGACGGTGTGCTCGGTGCCGTCCTCCATCGTGACGCGGTAGACCACGTTCGGAGCGGTGGCGATGAGGTCGAGCCCGAACTCGCGCTCCAGACGCTCACGGATCACGTCGAGGTGCAGCAGGCCCAGGAAGCCGACGCGGAAGCCGAAGCCGAGCGCGGCGGAGGTCTCCGGCTCGTAGACGAGCGCGGCGTCGTTGAGCTGCAGCTTGTCGAGGGCTTCGCGCAGGTCGGGGTATTCCGAGCCGTCCAGCGGATACAGGCCCGAGAAGACCATCGGCTTCGGGTCCTTGTAGCCGCCCAGAGGCTCGGTGGCGCCCTTGTTCAGGGAGGTGATCGTGTCACCGACCTTGGACTGCCGGACGTCCTTCACGCCGGTGATGATGTAGCCCACCTCGCCGACGCCGATGCCGTCGGCCGGGGTCATCTCGGGCGACGAGACGCCGATCTCCAGGAGCTCGTGCGTGGCGCCGGTGGACATCATCCGGATGCGCTCACGCTTGTTGAGCTGGCCGTCGACCACACGGACGTAGGTCACGACACCGCGGTAGGAGTCATAGACCGAGTCGAAGATCATCGCGCGCGCCGGGGCGTCCTTGACGCCGACCGGGGGCGGAACCTCGGCGACCACCTTGTCGAGCAGCGCCTCGACGCCCATGCCGGTCTTCGCGGAGACCTTCAGGACGTCCTCGGGGTCGCAGCCGATGAGGTTGGCGAGCTCCTCGGAGAACTTCTCCGGCTGGGCGGCCGGCAGGTCGATCTTGTTGAGCACCGGAACGATCTTGAGGTCGTTCTCCATCGCCAGATAGAGGTTGGCGAGAGTCTGCGCCTCGATCCCCTGCGCGGCGTCGACCAGGAGGACCGTGCCCTCACAGGCCGCCAGCGAGCGCGACACCTCGTACGTGAAGTCCACGTGACCCGGGGTGTCGATCATGTTGAGGATGTGGGTCTTGCTCTGCTCGGGGCCCTCCGTGGGGGCCCAGGGCAGACGCACCGCCTGGGACTTGATCGTGATGCCGCGCTCGCGCTCGATGTCCATGCGGTCGAGGTACTGAGCACGCATCTGCCGCTGCTCGACCACACCGGTCAGCTGGAGCATCCGGTCGGCGAGCGTGGACTTGCCGTGGTCGATGTGCGCGATGATGCAGAAATTACGGATCAGAGCCGGGTCGGTACGGCTCGGCTCGGGCACATTTTTAGGGATCGCGGGCACGCAGGGTCCTGTCTCTTGAGGCGCCTGTCGCCTCGGGTCGGATCTATACGTAGATTCCATCGTCCCACGGGTGGGGCACTGGGCCCGGTTTGGGCCGGTCGGGGTGGGGAGCCGGGCCCGGATTGGGCCGGTCGGGGCGCGGCTGGTAATCTGAGCAGCTGTGTCTCCTTGCCCTCTCGGTACTGAGGCGCATGTCAAAAAAACTCATCTGCAGTACCTCTGCAGTACCTGAACCTGAAAAGGCTCTTTCGTGGCGAACATCAAGTCCCAGATCAAGCGGATCAAGACCAACGAGAAGGCGCGTCAGCGCAACAAGGCGGTCAAGTCTTCGCTGAAGACCGCGATCCGCAAGGCCCGCGAGGCCGTTGCCGCCGGTGACACCCAGAAGGCCGTCGAGGCGACGCGCGAGGCTTCGCGCCAGCTCGACAAGGCCGTCTCCAAGGGCGTCATCCACAAGAACCAGGCCGCCAACAAGAAGTCGGCGCTTGCTTCGAAGGTCGCGACCCTCCAGGGCTGAAGCTCTTGCCCCGGCTCGCCGGGGCGCTGATCAATCCTTCCGCGAGGGTAATTCGAGCCCTCTACCTCGAATCGCGGACAGACCACGCAGTACGCCACGCTGCGACGATGCCCCCGGCCCACTCCGGGGGCATTGCTGTGTCCGGGGACGGTTAGGGGCGCGGGCGTTCTAGGGGCGCAGGCGTCTTTTTTTGGGGGCGCGGGGAACTGCGCGACCGGCCACGACGGACCCGCAGACTTCGCGACCAGCGGACGACGACGGCACAGGCCCCGCAGCAACGCCTAGCGGCGAGATCTCGCGGCGCGGGCAACAGTGACGACAGCCTTCTCCAGGGCGTACTCAGGATCATCGCCCCCACCCTTGACGCCCGCGTCAGCCTCCGCACAGGCCCGCAGAGCCACCGCCACCCCGTCGGGAGACCACCCCCGCATCTGCTGCCGGACTCGGTCGATCTTCCAGGGCGGCATGCCGAGCTCGCGAGCGAGGTCGGCCGGGCGCCCGCCCCGCGCGGAGGAGAGCTTCCCGATCGCCCGCACGGCCTGGGCGAGGGCGCTGGTGATCAGGACGGGGGCGACACCGGTCGACAGGGACCAGCGCAACGCTTCGAGAGCTTCGGCGGCCCGGCCCTCCACGGCACGGTCGGCCACGGTGAAGCTGGAGGCCTCGGCGCGGCCCGTGTAATAGCGGCCGACGACCGCCTCGTCGATCGTGCCCTCGATGTCCGCCACCAGCTGGGACACGGCCGAAGCGAGCTCCCGCAGATCGCTGCCGATCGAGTCGACGAGGGCCTGGCACGCCTCGGGCGTGGCCGAACGGCCCAGGGCGCGGAACTCGCTCCGCACGAACGAGAGCCGGTCCGCGGGCTTGGTCATCTTGGGGCAGGCGACCTCACGGGCCCCCGCCTTGCGTGCGGCGTCGAGCAGTCCCTTGCCCTTGGCCCCGCCCGCGTGCAGCAGGACGAGGGTGATCTCCTCGACCGGCGCGGCGAGATAGGCCTTGACGTCCTTGACCGTGTCGGCCGACAGATCCTGCGCGTTGCGTACGACCACGACCTTGCGCTCGGCGAAGAGCGAGGGGCTGGTCAGCTCGGCGAGCGTGCCGGGCTGCAGCTTGTCGGAGGTGAGGTCGCGCACGTCCGTGTCGGCGTCGGCGGCACGGGCCGCCGCGACCACCTGCTGCACGGCGCGGTCGAGAAGGAGGTCCTCCTGGCCCACGGCGAGCGTGAGAGGAGCGAGCGGGTCGGCGGTATCTGTCTTCCTGGCCATCGCGGTAAAGCATCCCACGCGGCACTGACAGCCCGTCCCGTACCGGAGAATGGGCGGGTGACCGACGTACGACATGTCCTGGTGCTGCCCGACCGCGATGCCGCGGAGGAAGTGGCGGAAGAGCTTCCCGACCGTTTCGGCGTGCGCGAGCAGCCCCAGCTCGTCCGTGACGCCCTGGCCGGCGAGGACGACGCCGAGGACGCCCAGTGGCTGGTCGTGGTCGAGGACCCCGAGCGGCGCCTCGACCGCGCGGCCCTCGATGCGCTGGCCGAGGAGTACGAGGGCTGGCTGGAGGCACCCTGACGGGACCCGCCTGCCCGCGCGGGGCTACGGCGTCGCGCTCTTGGGCAGCACCTGGATGTCGAGGTCGATGGTGATGCTGGGGCCGACCGCCGCGATGCCGCGGGCGAGCATCGTCTGCCAGTTGATCGTGAAGTCGTCGCGGTGCAGCTCGGTGGAGGCACGGCAGGCGACGCGGGTCTCACCCTCCAGGCCCTGGCCCACCCCGAGGTACTCCGTCTCGAGCGTGACCGTGCGCGTCACGCCGTGCAGCGTCAGGCCGCCCGTGATCGCCCAGCGGCTGCCGCCCCTGTGCGCGAAGCGGTCGCTGTAGAACTCCATCGTCGGGAAGCGCTCCACGTCGAGGAAGTCGCCGGACCGCAGATGGTCGTCGCGCATCTTCACCGCGGTGTCGATGGAGGCGGCGTCGATGACCACATGCATCGCGGAGTCCTCCATCCGCTCCCCCAGCCGCACGGCGCCCGCGAAGCTGTTGAACCGGCCGTGGATACGGGCAAGCCCGATGTGCCGCGCGGTGAAGGCGACGGACGAGTGCAGGGGGTCGATCTCCCAGTCACCGGACTCGGGCAGCGGCAGGGCCGGCGCTATCTGGAGCATGACGTCGCCGAGCGAGGCATGCGCGCTCTCCCCGACCGTGGCGTTCGCCCGGTTCGTTGTTAAACACTCGGCCGAGACCGCGAGACTGTTGTACAT
>NZ_JBNNJZ010000117.1:0-19266 GCF_050270335.1 Streptomyces sp. NPDC059900 | reverse complement strand
GCTCCGGTCTGGTCGTGGTCGTGAGGGGGATCCTCGCCGCCGTCGACAACGCCTGGCTGATGGGCGGTCTGATCGTCGTCGGCGCGCTGGTGCTCGTGGCCTTCTTCCGCTGGGTACGGGCCAAGGAGCGCTCCGGGGGCCAACCGCTGCTGTCCACCGCCCTGTTCCACAACCGCACGTCCAACCTCGGTCTGATCACCCAGCACACCCAGTGGCTGATGCTCATGGGGGTGTCGTTCACCGTGGCCGCCTACCTCCAGGTCGTGCGCGGGTACGACGCGATCAGCACCGGCCTGATCTTCAGCGCGTCCACCCTGGGCCTGCTCGTGTCCTCGCTGGGCGCCGAACGCTTCGCGAAGCGGCGCGAACAACGCACGCTCGTCATGGTCGGGTTCGCCGCGACGGTCTGCGGCATCGGTGTGCTGCTGGCCCTGGCCGAGGAGACATCGAGCATCTGGACCTCGGTTCCCGGGCTGCTCCTTATCGGCCTGGGGATGGGAGTGATGCTGACCCCCTCGGTCAACGTGGTGCAGTCGAGCTTCCCCGAGGACGAGCAGGGGGAGATATCCGGTCTCTCGCGCAGCGTGTCGAACCTCGGTTCCTCGGTGGGCACGGCGATCGCGGGCACCATCCTCGTCGCGAACCCGGCCGCGGGACCCTATGCCGTGGCCCTCGCCGTGCTGGCCGTCATCGGGCTCGGCGGACTCGGCGCCGCCGCGAAGCTGCCCCGGACCCCGCCCCCCACCCGGCACGGGTGAGGCCGCCCCGACCCGCCGCACGACCGCCGCACGACCGCCGCACGACCGCCGCACGAGCGGCGGTCAGCGGAAGTCGTAGCGCACCACGCTCGCGACGAGCAGGTCCTGGACCGACGCGCGGCGTCTGCTGAACGGGACCCAGTAGAGCCCCACCGGGAACGTCACCGACAGGGCCGCACGCACCAGGGAGCGCGGCAGCCCGAGCAGCCGGCCGGCCCGGTCGGTGACGCGCAACCCCATCAGGCGGTCACCCACCGTGCGCCCGATGGCGGCCCACGAGCAGCCGAAGTACAGGACGGCCAGGGTCCAGCCCGCGGCCCCGGCGAGCCAGGAGGGCAGTTCCGGGAAGCGGAACGGCGGCCCGGTGAGCAGCAGCCGCACACATCCCGCGCCCGCCTGGAGCGCGAAGCCGACGGCCGTCACGACCAGCACGTCGAGTACCGCCGCGACGCCGCGCGAGACGATCCCGGCCGCTTCGGGGCCGGGCCCGCCTTCCGGCCCGGCCATCACGCGGGCCCGGGCGGCGGACCGGCGGCACCCTTGCCCGGCGGCGGCCCCGCACGCCTGAGGAGCCGGTCGCTGAGCCGGTTGACGCCCCGGTCCCCGCGCCTGCCGAGCAGGCGGACCGCGTCGGCGGTCTCCGCCGCCATCCCGCCCCCGGTGTCGCGGACGATCCGCCCCAGATCGATCTCGGACAGCACCTCACGCGTCAGTCCCGCCAGATCGATCCGGACGATCACCGCGTCGACGTCGAGCCGCGCCGCGATCCCGTCGACGTCGATCCGGGCAGCGATCCGGTTGACGTCGGCCCGCTCCACGACGCGGTCCACGTCGACGCGGTCCGCCACGCGGTTCACGTCGATGCGGGCGGCGACCGCTTCCACGTCGACCCGCTCGGCGATCGCGTCCACGTCGACCCGCTCGGCGACCCGCCGTACGTCGACGCGGTCCGCCACGCGGTTCACGTCGATGCGGGCGGCGACCGCTTCCACGTCCAGCCGTTCCGCGATCGCGTCCACGTCCACCCGCTCGACGATCCGCCGTACGTCGACCCGGTCCACGATCCGGTTCACGTCGACGCGGGACACGAGCTCGTCCAGGTCAATGCGGTCCAGGACCACCCCGGCCAGCGCACGGATCACCGTGCCGGCCGCTTCGTCCGCGATGCCAAGGACACTGCGCGCCCGGCGGATGACGAAGGCCGCCGGGCCCCATGCGCTCTCTTCAGCCATTCGGTGATCGCAGCGGCAACCGGCGATCCTGACATCCTCCGCCGCGGGTGAGCCGCCCGCGGCGGAGGTCCTTCAGTAGTGCGGGACGACGACGACCGGGCACTTGGCATGGTGGATCGCCGCGTGCGTGGTCCGGCCCAAGCGCGGCCCGACCGGGACGCGGCGGCCGATGACCAGCAGGGCCGCCGCCTCGGTCGCCTTGACCACGTGGTGGCCGGCCAGGCCGTGCACGAGCCGCTCGGTGACCTGCGTGCCGGGGAACTTCTGCCGCCAGGGCGCGAGTTCGGCCGCCAGGCGGCGCTCCTTCTCCGGCATCGGGTCGATGGCGTCGGCGGAGGGGATCAGCGGGGCCGTCCAGACGTGCACCACGTGGAGCGGTGCCTCGCGGGAGGCCGCCGCGCCGAAGGCGTACTCCAGCAGTTCGTCACCGGCGCGGGCGAGGTCGAGGCCGAGCACCACCGGGTGGACGGTACCGGCCGCCGCGCCCGTGTCCCCGGGGTGAGGGCTCGCCCGCACCAGGGCGACGGGACAGGACGCACGCGCGGCGACGGCCAGGGCGACCGAGCCCACCAGGGCCCGGGTGAGCGCGCCGGCGCCGCGGGATCCGACGACGAGCAGGGCCGAAGATCTGGCCGTTGCCAGCAGCGCTCCCACCGGCGGCCCGGTGACCTGTTCGTCGAGGATGCTCAGGCCGGGGTGCGTGCGCGAGAGCGCCGCCACCGCGTGGCCGAGGGCACCGGACTCGCGCCGGGCCTGCACGTCGTCGTCCGGCAGTCCGCCGCGGCCGGCCGGCGGGTCGCCGGCGTGCACGAGATGCAGGGGCAGGTTGCGCCGCAGGGCTTCGTGGGCGGCCCAGCGTGCGGCGTCCAGGCTCTCGGGCGAGCCGTCGACACCGGCGGTGATGGTCTGCTGCGTGGACATGGTGCGCACCTCCGCGGCGCGGTGGGGAGTCAGCCGGTCCGGGGGACCGGGGTGTGATGGCGGGGGCGGGTGCCCCGGTGGCCGGGGAGAGGTGGCTTGAATTGTTCGGGCGGCGGCGGTCCGGGCGGCGGGGGAGCGCTGCTCGGGCAACAGGGCCCGGCAGCCGGACCGTTGGCCGCGCGCCGGCGGGCGCCGGGGGCCGTCGTGCGCACGCGGGTCACGGTGCCTCCTGGATACGGGTGTCCAGGGGCGTTGCCCCAGTGAGCGGACCCCGGCCGCGGGCGCCGCGCCAGGGGCACCCCCGAGCGGGATTCCGTCCACGCCGCCACCACCTTCCGGCATCCCCCGGCAGGGTCCGTGCTGGGGACGCTTCCACCGAAGAGGCCGACCGGGGAGGGGCGAACCGGCCTCGGTGGCACCGCCCCAGGAGTGTCGGTTTCTGGGCGAGTCCGTTGATTACTGTGGCCGACACACGCCTGTTCGACCTTGCCGACCGCCTCTATGGTGGCGAATGCCCCAGACCTCGGCGTTCTACCTTTCTGTGTAGTTTTCAACTGACAGCGGGAGAGCCGGGATGTCGCGCCTCGGGCAGCAGTTGCGGACCGCCGCGGACGGCAGCAGACCGTCAGGCCCGGCGTCCCTTTCCCGTGTCGTACCCCCGACGCCTCGCCCGGCAGCCGCCCATGGCGCCTGCCCGCCGGTGCGAGGACGGCGGCCTTTCCCGGTCCGGGGAGCATCCTCGATGTTCCGCAATCCCCGTGCGGCTCCCGGGAAAGGCCGTACCACCCACCCGCGTCCACGTCCTGCAACCGGCCCGTGCCCACGTCACGGAAGAGGAGCTGCGGCCTTATGAACATCCTGGTCGGCTATACCGGGGTGCACGGCTCCACCCACGGCATCGCGGAGCGCATCGCGACCCGGCTCGCGGAGTGCGGGCACGTCACGGTCGTCGTGCCGTTGGCAGCCGAACAGAAGACGGGAGGCTACGACGCGTTCGTGCTGGGCAGTGCGGTGCACCACGGGGCCTGGCTCGCGCAGGCCACCGACTTCATCCGCAGCCACCCCAGCACTCTCGCCACGCATCCCACGTGGCTGTACAGCGTCGGCGTGCCGCCCCATGCGGGCCGCTGGCCCGGCCGCGGCGGCGCCGAGCCCCGGCAATTGGCGGGGATCCGTGCTCTCATCCGCCCCCGCGAGCACCAGATGCTGGCCGGAGCCATCCACCGGGATCACGTCCCGGCCCTGCGGCACCTGGCCTTCCGGGCGCGCGGCGGACGCTACGGCGATCACCGGGACTGGAAGGCCGTCGACAACTGGGCCGAGCGCATCCATCACCGGCTGGCCAGCGCCAACGCCGCCGACACGGGCCTGTGACCCCGCGGGCCAGGAAGGGCCGGCGCGGCGCGGTTCCGCCACCGGGCTCCGAAGGGCCCGGCGAGAGCGCCGAGGCCGCCGTGGGCGGCACGCGCAGTCTGCTGGAGGCGGTCCTGCGGGAGCTCAACCAGGGTCTGCACGGCCGTGGTTCGGGGGCGGCGCTGATAGCACGGACTGATCCGCACGGCAACAGGTCCGACACCAGCGGCAGTTGACGGCGTTGTGGCGGACGCCGCCATTCTGCGCCGCTTCCGGTGCCTCCTACGGTTGCCGGCACCCCGGCGTACCGCCCCGCGGCAGGAGCGGACGGACTCCGGGGTCGCGTGATCCGCCCCGGAGAGCGCGCGCCGCCCTCCGTCGGGAGCCGCCATGCCGTCGTACCAGAGACGTTCGAACCCGCAGTCGCCCGCAGCGCCGCCCGCTCGGGCGCGGCGGGGCGGGCGGTGGCGGCGTGCCCTTGGGCGGGTGAGCGCCGTGGTGGGCCTGGTCGCTGCCGCGGCGGTGGGCGCGCCGTCGCCCGCCGCACAGGCGGCGCCGGCGGCCGTCGCCCTGGAGAAGATCGGCAGCTTCGGCGCCAATCCCGGCAGCCTGAACATGTACGTGTACAAGCCGGCCACGCTGGCGGCCGAGCCCGCGGTGGTGGTGGCCCTGCACGGGTGCAGCCAGAGCGCGCAGATGTACGCGGACAATGCCGGCCTGGCGAAGTTCGCCGACCAGCACGGCTTCCTGCTCGTGTTTCCCGAGCAGACCTCCGCCAACAACAGCAGCAAATGCTTCAACTGGTTCCAGCCGGGCGACACCCGCCGCGGGCAGGGCGAGGCCGCGTCGATCCGCCAGATGGTGGCGCACGCCGCTTCCGCCTACGGCGCCGACCCGCAACGCGCCTACGTCACGGGCCTGTCGGCCGGCGGCGCCATGACCTCGGTGATGCTCGCCGCCTACCCGGACGTGTTCCGGGCGGGCGCCGTGGTCGCGGGCCTGCCCTACGACTGCGCCGACGACGTGGTGTCGGCGTACAGCTGCATGAACCCGGGCGTCGACCGCACCCCCGCGGCCTGGGCGCAAGGCGTCCGTGACGCCAACCCCGGCTACGGCGGCCCCTGGCCGCGGGTGGCCGTGTGGCAGGGCGACAGCGACCCCACGGTCGCCAAGAAGAACGCCGACGAACTGCGCGACCAGTGGACGGCAGTGCACGGCATCGACCAGAGCCCGGACCGCACCTCGGCCATCGGCCCCAACTCCACGCGCAGGGAGCAGTATCTGGGGGCGGACGGCGCGGTCGCCGTGGAGGTCGACCGGGTGCCCTCCATCGCCCACGGCACCCCGGTCGATCCGGGAACGGGCGCCGAGCAGTGCGGTGCGACCGGCACGGCGAACTTCATCGACTCCATCTGCTCCAGCTACTGGATCACCGGCTTCTTCGGCCTGGACGGCTCCGCCCCGGACCCCGGAGGCCTGCCGGCCCCCGCCGGTCTGGCCGCGACCGGCGCCACCGACACATCCGTAACCCTGAACTGGAACAGCGTCACCGGCGCCGCGTCGTACGCCGTGTACCGCGACGGCACCCGCGTCGCCACCCCGACCGCCCCGCCGTTCACCGCCACCGGCCTCAGCCCCGGCGCCAGCCACACCTACACCGTGGCCGCCCGCGACAGCGACGGCAGGGAAGGCACCCGGTCAGCCGCCGTCACCGCCTCCACGACGGGCTCCGGCGCCAAGTGCTGGACCGCGAACAACTACCAGCACGTGCAGGCGGGACGGGCCACCACCAGCGGCGGCTACACCTACGCCAAGGGCTCCAACCAGAACATGGGCCTCTACAACGTCGCCGTCACGCACACCCTCAAGGAGTCGCCGGCCGGCCACTACGTCATCGCCGACGGCGCCTGCCCCTGACCGACCCCGCACACCGACCGGGGGCGGTGGCAGCGGGCCCCGCCCCCGCCACCGCTCCTGACCGCGCAGTTCCCCGTACGCATGCACGCCCACCGGAGGTACCCGTGCCACCCACAGCTCCGCCCGGAACCCTGCTCCGCCGCGGTCGCCCCGCCCGTTCGATCCGCGGCGCCCTCGCCCTGACGGGACTGCTCGTCACGCTCGCCGCGGTCCCGGCCGCCGCCGAATCGTCCGCCGCCGCACCGTCCGGCGCGGACGGGGGCAACAGCGCGGCGCACTGTGCGTCATCGGCGAGGCTGAAGGTGCCCGGCGCCGAACACCAGGAGAAGTCCTGCCTGGCCGAGCTCACCACCGCGGGCACCGTCGCCTCCGGCCACACCGACCCGGCCGACTGGGCGGGCCTGACCCCTGCCGGTCTGGCAACGCCCCGCGGTGTGCCGGGCATTCAGATCGACGGCTACTTCCCCGACACCTCGGCCACCAACACCAACCACGGCTGGAAGCACGACGCGCAGTTCGTCATCCGGCTGCCCGACCGGTGGAACGGCGGCCTGGTGGTCGCGGGCACCCCCGGCGTACGGGAGCAGTACGCCAACGACCGGGCGATCGGCGACTGGGTGCTCTCCAAGGGCTATGCGTTCGCCTCGACGGACAAGGGCAACACCGGAGCGGCCTTCTACCGGGACGGGGAGGAACCCGGAGCCGCGATCGCCGAATGGAACGATCGCGTCACCCAACTCACGCGCGCCGCCAAGTCGGTGGTCGCGCAGCGCTACCACCGGCCTGCCGCGCGCACCCTGGCCACCGGCATGTCCAACGGCGGCTATCTGGTGCGCTGGCAGCTGGAGAACCATCCCGGGCTCTACGACGGGGGAGTGGACTGGGAGGGCACGCTGTGGCGGACCAAGGGCCCCAACCTGCTCGACTTCCTGCCGCCCGCACTGCGCGCCTATCCCCGCTACGCGGCAGGTGGTGAAGGAGCCGGCAACGCCCACCGGGAGATGGTCGCCGCCGGGTTCCCGGCCGGCTCCGAATTCCTGTGGCCCTACCACCACCAGGTCTACTGGGACCTGACCCAGCGGATCTACCGCGAGGAACTCGACCCGGGCTACGACGGCGCCACGGAGGCCGGAACCCCCTTCTGCGCCACGGGCACACCGGACTGCGACGCCGACTACGCCTACGCGACGCGGCCGCGCGAAGTCCGCGCCGCCGTAGGGAAGATCGCCCTGACCGGACGCATCGGCAAACCGCTGATCACCGTGCACGGCACCCTCGACGTGCAGCTGCCCATCAGCAAGGACTCGGACGTCTACGCGAAAATGGTGCGCGACGCGGGCCGCGGCGACCTGTTCCGCTACTACCGGATCGAAGGCGGTACCCACGTCGATTCGCTCTTCGACACCTTCCCCGACAAGCTGCGTCCCCTGGTGCCCTGCCACCGCTCCGCCTTCACGGCCATGGAGGCGTGGACCGACCGCGGCAAGCAGCCGCCGCGCAGCCGGACCGTGCCCCGTCCGGACGGAGCGGACCCGGCCGCGCTGATCGCCGTGTGTCCCCTCGCGCGGTAGGAAATCCGGCAAATCCCGGCAGGTCCAGGCACACCGGAAGGCCGCCTTCCTCAACGACAAGCGGAAAATGCGGAGTTGCCCTAAGATCGCCACGCTCCCCATTCGTAAGGGAGTTCGGTGCGTTCGGGGAGGGTTCGTTCGTTGTGGTGAAGGTGTGCACGATCACCTGGTCAGGTACGCCGTGGTGAGCCGCCTCAAGCGCGGGTCCGTGGGGCGCGAGGCCGTGGTCTGGCTGATGGCGGTGGTCCTCGCGGCCGCGGGTGCGGTGCTCGCCGCACTGGACGCGGCCGCCGAATGGCGCCAGGTCCTTGCGGGCGGCTGCGCCGCGGTCGCGGTGCTGCTGCTCGCCTGGGTGCTCGTCCTTGTGCGGCAGCTGTCCGCCGAGCGGGCCGACCGGGCCCGCCAGGAGCGGCTTGCCGCGGCCCGCGAGGCCGAGGTGGCCCACCTGGCCGGTGTGCGGCTTCCGGCGATCGCCGAGCGCGTGCGCGCCGGGCAGCGTCTCGAGGGCGTACCGGGGCCGTTGGCCGCGCCGGGCGAGACCGGTGAGGAGTTCGCGCGGGCCCTTGCCGCCGTGTCCGCCGCCCTGGGATCGGACGAGGCCGTACGCCGCGAACGCGGTCTGCGCGACTCGGTGCAGGCCGCCTTCGAGTCCGTGGCACGCACCATGCACGCGATGGCCACCGTGCAGCAGCAGGTCCTGGACCGGGTCGAGCGCTCCATCGACGACCAGCACCTCATGGCCGAGGTGATGAAGGCCGACCACGCGGCCGCGCAGATGACCCGCAAGGCCCAGACGCTCCTGGTGATGTGCGGGATCTGGCCCGCCCGCCGGGAGACCCGGCCGGTCTCGCTGTACGACTGCGTACGCGGCGCCCAGTCGCGCATCGTGGAGTACAGCCGCATCGAGGTGCACGGCGGGCAGACGCTCTACGCGGTGCCGCCCGCGGTGGAGGGCCTGATGCACGCCATCGCCGAACTCCTGGAGAACGCCACGGTGTTCTCGCCCTCGCGCTCGCAAGTCGTCGTCACCATCCGCGAGGTGGGCGCCGGAGCGGTCCTGGAGATCGACGACGCCGGGCTCGGGATGCCGCCGGACGTGCTGCACCGCGCGATGGGCCAGCTCCGCGACGACCAGGACCTCGCCCGCCTGGGTGCGGTGCCCCGCCTCGGCCTGGCCTGTGTAGGCCGTTGGAGCCGGGAGCTCGGTTTCAACGTCGAGCTGAGCGGCGCCTCGGCCTACGGCGGCACGCGCGCCGTGACGTTCGTGCCGTTCCGGCTGCTGACCGAACCGCCCTCGCGCCTCACCGGATCCCACCGGGTGAGCGCCCCGACAACGGTGTCATCGCCGCCGTCGGCCGAGCCGGACCCCGTGGGCGCACCCCCCGTGCGGCAGCCGGTGGCCCAAGGCGTGGCGCCGGAGCAGGCCGCCGCGCAGGTGCAGGAACAGCACGACACCGCCGAGCAGGTGGAGTTGTCCGTCCGGGCCGCGCCGAGCGCGCCCCCGGCGAACGAGACGACGGCCGGTTTGCCCCGGCGGCGCAACCGCCGCCAGGCAGCCCCCGGCACACCCCGCAGGCCCGTGCCGGAGCAGCGGCAGGCGCCCCCGGCCGCACCGGCAGGATCCTGGACGCCCGAGGCGGCGCGTGCGTCGATCGCCAGCGTGGTGTCCGGCTCCCTGCGCGGCCGTGCGGCCCTGGACGCGGACCACCTCGCGGCGCACGAAGCGAACCCGTCGGCCGACCAGGAGCCGACCGCGACACCGACCCAACCCCCCTCGCCCGACGAGCATGACGGAGGCCGGCAGTGACCGGAATCATCACCCCCCTTCCCGACCTGGGCTGGATGCTCCGCCCGCTGATCGAGATCCCCGGTGTCCGGCACAGCGTGGTGGTCTCCGAGGACGGCCTGCGGCTCGGACACGCGTCCGCGGAGAACCTCTCGGGGCCGGTGTCGGACCTGAGCGTCGCCGAGGCCGAGTCGCTCTCCGCGGCCTGTGCCGCGATGACCATGACGGGCCGGTCCACCACCGCGCTGCTCTTCGGCACCGGCGCCGACGTACGGCAGCTGATGGTGGAATCCGACCAGGGATTCGTGCTGTTCACCCACGCCGGCGTGGGCGCCCACCTGGGGGTCGCCACCGACCTGACCGCCGATGTCGGCCTGGTGGCCCAGCAGATGCAGCTGCTCGTGGTGAAGATCGGCTCGCACCTGAGCAGCCTGCCGCGGGATCCGGCCGCCGCGGCGTCATGACGGAGCCGCGGCCGGAGGAGCCGACGGCCTCGGCGGTCCGCCCGTACGTGATCACTCGCGGACGGGCGGCATCAGACATCGAGTCCCTGGCCTGGGAATCCCTGGTGATGGCGACGGACGCGGCGTTCCCCGCCTCGCTCCAGCCCGAGCACCAGACCATCCTGGCGCACTGTCAGGGGCTCCTCTCGGTGGCCGAGGTGGCCGCCCACATCGGCCAGCCGCCGTCGGTCGTACAGGTACTGCTCTGCGATCTCCTCGAATGGGGACTGATCGTGACCCGCCCGCCCGTGCCGCCGGCCGAACACACCGATGTGACCATGCTCAGAAAGGTCCTCCATGGTCTCGAAAGCCGCCTCTGACGCGCCGTCGCAGGCGCCGCAACCATCCGGCTCCGCAGCCGCGGCCGAATCGGCGCCCGGCTCCGGCTCCGGGAAGTACCTCACCTCCAGCGTCGCGGGCGCCGCCAAGATCCTGGTCGTCGGGCCGCTGGGGGTCGGCAAGACCACCCTGATCGGCACCGTCTCGGAGATCAAACCCCTGTCCACCGAGGCGGTCATGACCCAGGCGGGCGCCCGGGTCGACACCGTCGTGACCGGCGGCAAGACGACCACGACCGTGGCCCTGGACTTCGGCCGGATGACCATCGACGGCGACCTGGTGCTCTACCTGTTCGGCACCCCCGGCCAGCAGCGGTTCCTGCCCGCCTGGCGGGACCTGGCCAAGGGCGCGCTCGGCGCGCTGGCCCTGGTGGACACGCGTGATCTGGAGGCGTCCTTCGACGCCCTGGGCAACCTGGAGGACCTCGGACTGCCCTTCGCGGTGGCCGTCAACGTCTTCCCCGGCAGCCCCGAGCACAGCCCCGAAGACCTGCGCGCGGCCCTGGACCTGCTGCCCGACACCCCTGTGGTGAACTGCGACGCGCGCGATCCCGCGTCCTCGGTCCGGGCCCTGATCGCGCTTGTCAGCCACCTCATCAACGTCGCCACGGAGACTTCATGACCTCGCCCCACGACGCGTCCGGACCGCCATCGCGCTGCCCGGTCACCGGAGCCCTCGCGCCCTCGACCGCGCTGTACGGATCCGACCTCGACGGCGACGCGATGCCCGCCTTCTACGAGCAACTGCGGGGCTTCCACGGGCCGGTGGCGCCCGTATCCGTCGCGCCGGGCGTGGACGCCTGGCTCGTCATCGGCCACCGGGAAATGCTCCAGCTGACCCGCGACGAGCAGGACTTCTCGCACGATCCGCGCCGCTGGAGCCTGCTGCGGGAGGGCCGGGTGCCCGCCGACTCGCCGATCCTGCCCATGGTCGGCTGGCGGCCCGCCCTGCTGTTCGCCGACGGCCAGCAGCACCGCCGGATGCGCGCCGCCGTCTCCGCCGCCCTCGCCGGGATCAACGGCCATGAACTGCGGCGCTCCGTGCGGGCCACGGCCGAGGAGGTGATCGTGTCGTTCGCCGAGCGCAGCGAGGCCGACCTGGTGGCCGACTACGCGCGCAAGCTGCCGCTGCGCGTCATCACCGAACTCCTCGGCCTGGACGACGAGACCGGGCGCCACCTGGTGGAGGCCCTCGCCGGAACGGCGTCCGCCACCAGCGGCGCGGCGGACGCCAGCAAGCGCATGGGCGCCATCCTCCTGCAGCTGATCGAGGAGAAGAGGCGCCACCGCGGCAACGACATCACCTCGGCCCTGCTGCACCACCCGGCCCAGCTCACCGACGAAGAGGTCCTGCACAACCTCGTGGTCATGTTCGTCGCGGGCAACCAGACCACCGTCAACTGGATCGCCACCACCCTGCGCATCCTGCTGTGCGACCCGCAGTTCCGCTCCTCGCTCACCGGCGGCCACCTCAGCGTGGACGACGCACTCGACCTGGTCCTGTGGCGCTTCCCGCCCACCCAGAACTTCCCCGCCCGCTACGCCACCCGCGACATGACCTTCGGCGGGCAGCACATCCGCACCGGCGACATGCTCATCCTGGGTCTGGCCGGCGCCAACGCGGACCCGGAGATCCTCCCCGACGACGGCACACCGGTCGTCGGCAACCGCTCCCACCTGGCCTTCGGCGCGGGCCCGCACATCTGCCCCGCCCAGGACCCGGCCCGCCTGATCACCCGCACCGCCGTGGACACGATCCGCCACCGGCTGCCCGACCTCGAACTGGCCATCCCGCAGAGCGACCTGCAGTGGATCAAATCGCCCTGGAGCAAGGGGCTCGCCTCGCTCCCGGTCCGCTTCACCGCCCCCGTCCTGCCCCAGCATCCCGCCCCGTCGCCGGAGCCCCAGCCCGTGCTGTGACGCGGTGACCGGACACCCCGTAAGCCCTTGCAGAGCCCGGGCCGCAACCAGCCCGCCCCTCGACCAGGAGAGCCCGTTGAACACGTCACAGGTGAACACCGAAGCCAGCCAGCCGCACCGCTTCGACCCGGCCGGCGGCTGTCCGCACGCGGACAACGCCCGGCTGCTGGCGGGCGGCGCCGTCGCGTCCGTGGTCCTGCCCGGTGACGTGGAGGGCATGGCAGTGCTCGGCCACGACGCGCTCAAGGAGTTCCTGGCCCACCCCGATGTCGCCAAGAACGCCCAGCACTTCGCCGCGCTGCAGGCCGGCGACATACCCGACGGCTGGCCGCTGAAGACGTTCGCGACGGTGCAGGGCATGACCACCGCCGACGGCACCGACCACCGCAGGCTGCGCTCCCTGATGGGCAAGGCGTTCACCCCGCGCCGGGTGGCGGAACTGGAGCCGCGCATCACGGCACTGACGACCGATCTGCTGGACGGCCTGGAGCGGGCCGCCGCCGGGGGCGAGGGCGTCGCGGACCTGCGGGCGCACTTCGCGCTGCCGCTGCCGATGGGCGTCATCTGCGAACTCCTGGGCGTGGACGCCGAATACCACGACCGCCTGCACCACCTGTCGAACCAGATCGTCGCCACCGACATCGGCCCGCAGGAGGCGATGGCGGCCAACAAGGAAATGATCGAGGTCCTCACCGCGGTCGCCGCCGCCCGTGCCGCGAGCCCGGGTAACGACCTGACCACCGCATTGATCGCGGCCAGGGAGGAGAACGGCGACCGGCTCAGCCCGCACGAGCTGATCGGCACCCTGATGCTCACGATCATCGCCGGGCACGAGACCACCCTGAACCTCATCACCAACGCCGTACGCGCCCTGTGCACCCACCCCGAACAGCTCGCCCTGGCCAAGGCCGGCAAGGTGGCGTGGGCCGACGTGGTGGAGGAGACCCTGCGCTGGGACAGCCCCGTCAGCTACTTCCCCTTCCGCTACCCGACCCGCGACCTCACGCTCGACGGCACCGTCATCCCGCAGGGCACCCCCGTCCTGGCCGGCTACTCCGCGGCGGGCCGCGACAAGCAGGCCCACGGCCCCGACGCCGACCGCTTCGACATCACCCGCGACAGCACCACGACCCGGCACCTGTCCCTGGGCCACGGCGCGCACTTCTGCATGGGCGCCCCGCTGGCCCGCATGGAGGCCACCATCGCCCTGGAGCAGCTGTTCACGAGCTTCCCGGACCTCGACCTCGCCGTCCCCGAGCCCGAACTGCCGCGCCACGCCTCCTTCGTGGGCAACAGCGTCCACAAGCTGCCCGTGCGCCCGGGCGACCGGCGGCCGTAGCCGGTCAGCGGGCGGTGCCGGCGAGGACCTGGTGGGCCAGCGCCACCAGGTCCGGGATGGCCGGGTGGCCGGGTCCCGCCCGCCAGACGAGAGTGACGGGAACGGGCGGCGCGTCCGGCAGCGGACGGAAGACCAGCGACGGATGCGTGTGCTGGCTCGGCGTCGCCGTGGTGGAGACCCCGACGGCGCGGCCCGCCGCGATGGCCACGAGCCACTCGTCGGTATTGGTCACCTCGATCGACGCGACAGGACGGTCGGACGCGGGCCACAGGTCCATCGTCGTGGTGCCCGAGACGTTGTTCAGGGCGATGGGATAGGCGGCGAGATCCGCCAGGGTGACCCGGGGCAGCGACGCCAGCGGGCTGTCCGCCGCCATCACCACCACCCGCTCCTCCGAAAGCAGCAGCTCCGTCCGGAGCCCGGCCGCGGGGACCGGGCCGCGCAGCAGCGCCACGTCGACCTTGCCCCGGGTGAGGCCCGCCGTGCGGTCGTCGACGCGCAGCAGCTCGAGGGGCGTGCCGGGGTGCGTCTCGTCCCAGCGGCGCAGCAGCGGCACGGTGTGGTCGCCGAGCGCCGCCCAGGTGTGGCCGAGGCGCAGCGGCCACCGGCGCAGCCCCCGCGGATCGAGGGCGGTCTCGACGGCCGCGAGCGCGGCGGCGGCCTTGTCGCGGAACGTGCGCCCCTGGTCGGTCAGCTCCAGGTGATGGGTGGAGCGGTCCACCAGGCGCGCGCCCAGATGGTCCTCGAGCTGGCGCAGGGTGCGCGAGAGCGCGGGCTGGCTCAGGTGCAGGCGGGCGGCGGCGCGGGTGACGTTGCCCTCCTCGGCGATGGCGAGGAAGGCGCGCAGATGCCGCAGCTCGATGGTCATGCCCGGGAAGCATAACCGCAGCGGACTCGGCATTTCACGTAGCGCGGCGTACTTCCTAGCGTGGTGCGCATGACACCTCCGGCGCACACGCCCGCGGCGCACACCGCTCCAGCCGCACCCCACACATCCGCCCCCGCGCACGACCCGTCCGCGCCCACCCCAGTGCCCACCGCAGCGCCTGCCGTCCTGCGCCACGGCGCGGGCCGCGGCACGCTCACCGGCGTCGGCCTGGTCCTCGCCGGGACGCTGTCCGTGCAGTTCGGTGCCGCCTTCGCCGCGCTGCTCTTCCCCCGCGCGGGGGCCCTTGGCACCGTCGCGCTGCGGGTGGCCTTCGCCGCGGCGCTGCTCCTGGTCGTGACCAGGCCCCGGCTGCGCGGATACGCGCGCGCCGACTGGGCGGTGGCCGGCGGGTTCGGCCTGGCGCTCGGCGGCATGAACATCCTGTTCTACCAGGCGATCGACCGCATCCCGCTCGGCGCGGCGGTCACCCTCGAAGTGCTCGGCCCGCTGCTCCTGTCGGTCGCCGCCTCGCGCCGCGCCGCCAGCCTCCTGTGGGCCTGCCTCGCGCTGGCCGGCGTCTACCTGCTCGGCCGCGGCGGCTTCGACCAGCTCAACGCCGCGGGCGTGGCCTTCGCCCTGAGCGCCGGGGCGATGTGGGCGGCGTACATCGTGCTCAACGCCCGCGCGGGAGCGCGCTTCCCGCGCCTGGACGGCCTGGCGATCGCGATGGCCGTGGCCGCGCTGGTCAGCCTGCCGCTGGGCATCGGAGCCGCCGGTGCGGCGCTCCTGGAACCGGGGGTACTCGCGCTCGGCCTGGCCATCGCGGTGCTCAGCTCGGGCGTGCCCTACACCCTGGAACTGCTCGCGCTGCGCCGGCTGCCCGCGGCGACGTTCGCGGTCCTCACGAGCCTGGCGCCCGCCGTGGCCGCGCTGGCGGGCTATCTGGTCCTCGACCAGGGTCTCTCGCTGATGCAGTGCGCGGCGATCGCTCTGGTGGTCGTGGCCAGCGCGGGCGCACTGCGCACGGGCGGTCGCCGAGCAGCGTCGGCCGGCGCCAGGGACTGAGCAGCAGAGGTCACCGTCGGTGTCCGAGGCGGTAGACGGCGCGGTCCTGCCAGCGCGCGCCGTCCCAGGCGATGAGATGCACCGCGCGGACGTGGCTGCTCAGCGGCAGCAGCGGCTCCAGCTCGCTCTGCAACGCGTCGTACGCGGCGTCCTGGGTCGCGGGGCCCTCGCTGTTGGCGACCGTCAGGTGCGGGGCGAGCGGGGGCTCGAAGATCCCCCGGTAGGGCACGGCGTCGGGCCAGCGCCCGGTGAGGTCCTTGGCCAGGGCGGTGACCGGGGCGTGCGGCCACGGATCGAGGTAGAGGACGCCGGGATAGCGGGCGAACTCGGCGAAGGTCAGGGTGAAGGCGTCGTGCCCGGCGAAGAGCGCGGTCAGTTCGCGGTGGGCGGCGGCGTCGAGAAGGCTCTCGTGCACGAACGGGTAGAGCACTGTCACATGGGCCGGGAACCCCGCCCGCACCAGCGGGTCGGCTTCGGGCACTTTGATGGTGAGCGCGGTGTCACCGGGTACGTCCGGCCACCCCTCCTGCGCGCTCTCGCGTGCGGCGCACTGTTCATCGGCGTTCATCACACGCCATGATCGCACCGGCGGGCCCGCGCGCCCGCGGCGGCCGGCAAGGCCCCGCGGTGCGGTGGTGGTGGAGGCTCAGATGCCGGTGACCGCGGTCAGGATGACGGCCGAGTCGTCCAGGGCGGTCAGACCGTGGCGCTCGTGCGGGACGGGCGCGAACTCGCCCTCGCCCAGTTCGAGGTCATCGCCGGCCGAGGTGAGCCGGACCCGGCCGCGCAGGACGAACAGGGTCGCGGCGGCGGGCGTCTCGTGTTCGCCGAGTTCGTGTCCGGTGGTGAGCACGATGAGGCTCTGCCGCAGCGGACCGTCGTGCAGCAGCAGCTCGGCGCTGCGCCCGTGCGCGGCGGCGCGCGCCATGTCGAGGTGCTCTCCGACCAGGGCGTAGAGATCGGCCACGGGGATGTCCCTTCGAAGGAGCGCCGGCGGGTGCGCGCGGACACGCGTCCCCCAGTCTTCCCGCTGCCCGCGCGCACCGCATCCGGCCGCCGGAACCTGATCACCCGTTGGTGGCGTCGTACCAGGCACGTCGCGCTCCCGGCCAGGGGTGGCGGAGGAGACGGGAGCTTGGGGTGGAGCACGTGCACGGCGGGGCGGCGTCGGATGCGGCAAGCGCGCGGCTGCGGGGGTGGCTGCGCTGGGGTGCGCGGGCCACGGGCCGCTCGCCCTGGGCGCGCGGCCGCGTTCTCGCCTCGCTCGCCGTCCTGACCGCCGCCCTGCTGGCGTTCCACTCCGTGGTGCCCAACACCGTGGGCCGCATCGGCAGTCTCCTCGAGACGTTCCTGCCCTGGCTGGGGCTGGCCGTTCCCCTGCTGCTCGCCCTGGCCCTGCTGCGCCGCTCGGCCCTCGCGCTGGTGGCGCTGCTGCTGCCCGCCGCCGTCTGGGGTTTTCTCTTCGGCGGCCGGGCGGCGGCGGGAGACAGCGGCGATCACGACGTCACGGCGGTCCAGCACAACGTCAGCGACGTGAACGCCGACCCCGCGGGCACCGCACGCACCCTGCTCGACGCCGGACCGGATCTCATCGCCCTGGAGGAGCTGACGGCCTCCGCGCTGCCGGTGTACGAGCGGACACTGGCGCCGCGGTATCCCCACCGGGCGGTGCGGGGCACGGTCGGGCTCTGGTCGAAGTATCCGCTGACGGGCGTCCGGGCCCTGGACATCAGGCCGCAGGGGGTGGGTGAGGGCTGGAACCGCGGGATGCGGGCCAAGGCCCGTACGCCCCGCGGCGACATCGCGGTGTACGTGGCCCACTTGCCCTCGGTGCGTGTCCAGTGGCGCGGCTTCAGTTCCGGGCGGCGGGACGAGAGCGCCGGCCTGCTGGGCGCGGCGCTGGCCGCCGAGAAGCTGGACCGGGTGATCCTCCTGGGCGACCTGAACGGCACGGTGGACGACCGAGGCCTGGACCCGGTCACCGGGCGGATGGACTCGGCGGGCGAGGACTTCGCCTTCAGCTGGCCCGCCGCTCTCCCCGTCTCCCGGATCGACCACGTGATGACCCGCGCGGCGAGCGTCGCCCGCGTCCGGACCCTGCCCGCCACCGGCAGCGACCACCTGCCCGTCGCCGCCGGGATCGACCTCGGACCCTGATCAGGAGTTCTGCCGCTGCCAGTCGGACTGTGCGGTGTTGAGCTGGTCGGCGAGGTCGTCCAGGAAGTCCTTCGCGCTCGTCTTGCCGAGCATGACCTTCTGGAAGGCGGGTTCGTTGTCGGCCTTGGAGATCGTGTTCCAGTCGGGCAGGTAGTACGGCAGCTGGACGATCGTGGTGTCGGGGGAGTTGAGCGCGTCGGCGGCCAGCCGTGTCGGTTCCGACTTCTTGACCCAGGGGTCCCTGACCGCCTTGTTGTTGGCGGGGATCAGTCCGGCTGACTCGTTGAACTCGGAGCTCGCCTCGTGGGAGGAGGCGAACTCGACGAACTTCCAGGCGGCCTTCTTCTTGGTGCTGGTCTTGAAGATCGACAGGCCGTCGATCGGGTTGGATACCTGGACGCGCTTGCCGTCCGCCGTCTTCGGGTTGGGCACGCCGCGGAACTTCTTGGAGCCGAGGGCCTTCACGTGGTCCTGGTAGGAGCCCAGGTTGTGGCTGAGCATGCCGATCTGCCCGCCGTCGTACTGGGCGACCATCTGCGTGAAGTTGTTGTTGAGGTCGGCGGCCGGGGTCGTCTTCTTGTAGAGGGCCGTGTACTTCTCCAGGGCCGCGACGTTCCGGGGGTCGTTGACCGTGGTCTCGGTCTCGTCGGCGTTCCAGAAGGACTTGATGCCGCTCTGCCCGTACATCGCGTCCAGGGCCTGGGCGATGGACCCGACACCGCCGCGGATGGTGTAGCCGAACTGGTTCTTGTCCCTGGCGGTGAGGTGGTCCGCGGCCTCGTAGAACTTGCTCCATGTCGTCGGCGCGTCCACGCCGGCGGACTTGAAGAGGTCGGTGCGGTAATACAGGACGCCGTTGTTGGCGGAGGTCGGGACCATGAGCAGCTCCGACGTGCCGCCCGCCGAAGTCGTCGACGCCAGCATGCTCTTGCTGAGCTCGCCGTCCAGCGGGCTCTCGGCAAGGCGGTCCTGCAGCGGCTCGAGCGCGCCCTGGGCCGCGATCGCGGCGAGCATGGCGGCGCCGACGCCGCCGACGTCCGGCAGGCCGCCGCCCTGGATGGAGTTGTCGTACTTCGACTGGGCGTTCTCGGCGGGGATGCCGACGTAATCGACCTTGATGTCGGGGTACTTCTTCTCGAAGTCCTTGATGATCTCCATCCAGATGTCGCGCCGGACGGCCGTGTTGTTGTCCCAGAAGGTGATGGTCCCCTTGCCGGACCCTTCGCCGCCCGCATCGCCCGCGATGCCGGAGCCGTCGTCGCCGCAGGCGGTGGCGGTGATGCCGACAAGGAGAGACAGGGCTATGGCGGTGGGGGCCGATCGACGGGGACCCCTGCGGATGCGGGAACTCATGACGGGTTCGCTCTCCTCTGAACTGTGGCTCGGTACGCCGGCACACGGCATGCGTACACCGCGTATGGCATACCGCGTCTCGTATATGACATACGAACCGCGGCGGACTCGAAGCTAGGAGGCGGTAGTTGGTTCGTCAACGCATCTGACAAAAGTCGCCGTCCGCGCCCGGACCGGCCCGGGCA
>NZ_JBNNJZ010000116.1:952-19311 GCF_050270335.1 Streptomyces sp. NPDC059900 | reverse complement strand
CATCCCTGGACTGGACCGAGCCGGGCACCCGCACGATCGTCCGGCGGGTGCGGGCCGGTGCGGCCCCCGGCGTCGTCGTGCTCTCGCACGACGCGGGCGGCAACCGTTCCCAGAGCGTCGACGCGCTGCGGACGTACCTTCCCGAACTCCTCGATGCGGGTTACCGCATCACCGTGCCGAGCCGCCACGGAATCTAGCCGGAATCCAGGCCGGCGATCCGCCCGCCCGGTGCCGTGTTCCGTTCGGCGCATCCGCCGTCAGCGCACGTCCACCAGGCGGGCGAACACCACGACGTTCCCGTCGTATCCGGCGCGCTTGGAGAATCCGCCGCCGCAGGTGATGACGCGGAGTTCCGGGGTGCCCTTGTCTCCGTAGACGCGTTCTCCCGGGAAATTCTCCTTCTCGAAAACTTCGATGCCGTAGATCTCGAAAACCGCGGTTTTGCGGTCCCTGCGCAGGACCTCGACGCGGTTTCCCTTCTTCAGCGAACCCAGGCCGTAGAAAACGGCGGGCCCCTGTTCGTTGTCCACGTGGCCGACGAGTACGGAGGTGCCCTTCTCGCCCGGCGACACGGCGCCGGTGAACCAGCCCGCGAGGTTCGGGTCCTCCGGCGGCGGGGCGTCCACCCAGCCCTCGTCGTCGAGCCCGACCGGCATGACGGGCGCCTCCACCTGGATCCCCTTGATCCCCACGCGCGCGGCGGGCGAGAACGTCAGCGGCGCGACGCCCTGGCCGACCCCGTCGGATGCCTGGTCCGCCGCGGCGGCCGAGGCAGGCTGGGGCGGACCCACGTCGAATTCCCCCGAGCCATTGCGGATCAGCGCGAGGCCGGTCAGCAGAACGAGTGCGAGAACGCCCCAGGGCGCCCGCTTTTTCTGCGGTTCCTCTTCATCGGCCGGCTGGGACGAAGGCATTTGCTGATCCCCTCTCAACGCGGCACTCGAACCGCGTCCGTTGCGCGTACAAGAACGCTAAGCGCGGTGCGCGCGGCGGGCGACAGAGCGGGAGCGAACGGGTGGCGGCCATCTCGGGCATGAGCCATCCGAGTCGCCGCCCGCAGGAAATTTCTGACGGTCCGTGACCTGCGGCAATATCCGCCGTTGCGTTCGCGCCCCGGCGTGTCGCCTCACCAGGACGGCCGAGCGCCGAAATGCGGGTCTGTGCCGCGCATCTGAGGGTCTGTCTGGGAGGCGTTCTCGCCGATCGACCGGGGACGGTTACCCCGGGGCGTCTTCCGCGGAGGATTCACATGCGTACTACCCGTATGCGCGCCACGCGTGCCCTCGCGGTCGCGGCCACCGCGAGTGCCGTCGTCGGCCTCGCCGCCCCGACGGCGGCGGCCTGGGCCGATCCGTCCAACATCGTCGCCATGCCGAGCGTGATCCCCCGCGGGGGCCAGCTGACGGTCACGGTGGACGGCTCGGCCTGCGCGACCCACGGCAGCAAGATCACGTCGGACGCCTTCCCCGACACGAAGCTGAAGACCATGGGCGGCGGCACGGCCAGCGCGAACACCACGATCTACCACCACGCCTCGCCGGGGGCCCACAGCATCACCGTCCACTGCGGCAGTAGCGCGCCCCTCACCAAGCCCAACGCGTTCACCGTCATCCACGGTGGTGTCCGCGGTGGTCTGGGCGGCAGCAGCAGCACCGGCGCGACCGGTACCGACATGGCGATCGGCGGGGTCCTCGTGGCGGCCGCGGTGGTCGGCGGCGGAGTGTTCTGGATGCGCCGCCGCTCGGAGAACGCGCAGCGCGGCATCTGACGCACACCCCCGCGTCCGCTGACGGCCGACCGTGACCGACCCGCACGCCCGTCACTCGCACGTCGGGTGTGCGTCGTTCCGCCTTCCTGACCGGCGCGTCCCCCCTTCCGCGCCGGTCGGGGCGGTGCGTCAGGACTCGCCGTCTCCGGTGCGGCGGCGCGTCCAGTAGTACGCCGTGCCGAGCGTGCCCACGATCAGGGCGCCGCCCAGGGCGATCTCGTGCAGGTCGAAGCCGCCGAGGCTGCCGCCGACGCCGGCCTTGACGCCTCGGTGGGCGCCGGTCGGGTGCGAGGTGGGGTGATGCGTGGGGTGCGAGGTCGGACGGCCCGTGGCGATGGTGAGGTCCGTGGTCCCCGTCTCGCCCTTGCAGTCGAAGGTCACCTCGTACATCGCGCCGGGCTTGGCGTCGGGGAAGACCGTCGTGGAGACGGACTGCTGCCCCCGGGGAATGTGGGCGTCGTCGAAGACACCGGACGTCACCTTGGTGTCGCCTTCGCAGCCGTCCACGCTGAGCTGGACCTGGCCGCCGGCGGCGATGGTGGACGGGGTGACGCGGAAGCCGAACGAGGTGATGTTGTTGTTCGTGTCGGTGTCGTCCGCGACGGCCGCGGAAGCGGTGGTGGCCGTGAGGGTCAGGGCGGTGGCGGCGAGAAGAGTGGCCGACGCGACGGATATCGCGCGCATGATGTTTCCTCCGGGTCCCCGAGGAGCAGCCGCGGACCTTGTTCCGCTTTCACCAGGTATGCACCTCGATGCCGGAAACGCTAAGCAGCGGTCCGCGCACCCGCGATCGCAGTCGCGCGAACGGGGCAACGGTGTGGGCCGCACGGGGGAACGCACCGGGGTGTCGGGGCGGCAGTAGGGGAATGCGGCGTCGGTACGTGCTACCGGGCGGCCCCATGGCCCGGCGACCCGCCCGGCGGAACCTCCGCGTCACCGGTGTGCGGCTGCCGCCCGCACCATCCGCAGGCCGCGCGCCGAGCGCCTCCCGGCGCCGAGCGGCCGCTTCCCGCACCCGGGCGAAATCCGCTCACCGGTTTCTTCCAAAAGCCTCACGCGCCCGTCGCCCACACATGTGCCCCGCTGCCGCGCCACTCCACGAGGTGGGGGTCGTCGAGGGCGATGTCGGCCTCGCCCAGGCCCGCGCGGCGCAGGAACTCCACCAGGTCGCGGTCGTCGCGTGCGACGCCGACGTGCTGCCCGCGCACGGTCACCCGCCGTCCGCCGTCGGGAGCGGGCGGGTGGACGATGATGGGTGTCTGCCAGGTCATGCCACCAGAGTGCGCCGCGCGGGGCCGCCGCGCAGCACGGTTTACGGACCTGTGTGCGAAGCCGGGGCGGGGGAGCCGGGGTACCCGCTGCGCCGGTACCCCTCCCACCTGCGCCCGCCGGACGGCGCGAGCACCTCGTCCACCAGCCCGACGAGGCGTGCGGGCCTGCCTTCCAGTGCCTCCCGCACCACGCCGTCGAGTTCGGCGGAGAACCCCGGCCGCACTTCGTCCACGCGCCGCGCGAGCCACTTGCCGCCGCCCTGCCACGACCCCGTACGCAGGAGGATCAGCTCGCAGCTTCGGCGGGCCAACTCGGTGACGATGAACAGCCGCTCTCCTGCGTGTGCGCATCCGGCGAGGTCGTCGAGCAGGTCGGAGAGGCCGTAGCGCAGATCTTCCACTTCCTCCGGTGTCGCCGCGGGCGGCCCGGCCGCCGTCGACTCCCGTGCCTCGTCGCGCAGTCGGGCGCCGGTTCCGTCCCGGTCCAGGATCACCACCCCCTCGGCGCACATCGAGAGCATCGACGACCGGCGCCGCGGAATCTCCCTGCGCACGAACCACCGCCAGCTGGCCTCGGTGTGCACGAACAGTTCGACCGGCCAGGCACCGAACCGCAGGCTGGTCCTGGACGGCTCCCGCTCACCGGCGAGCACCACCACGACATCCAGGTCGGAGTGCGACGTGCGCCGGGCGGTCACCGAACTCCCGCCGAGAATCGCCGCCACCGCGTCGGGAAACCACGCGTCGACCAACTCCCGCGCGACCCGCACGGGTTCATCGGCATCCATGGCTCCACTGTGCCGCAGCACCCGCCGGAGCGTCCGGCGTACATCTGCCCGACCGGGAAAAGCGCGGGTCAGGCGGCCTTCGGAGCCTGTTGGCCCCATAGGCTGACCCCGATGATTGAGACCGTCGTGTTCGCCGTGGGGGAGACCCTCACCAAAGATGACCGCTACTGGGCGTCCTGGGCCGATTGGCTCGGCGTGCCCCGCCACACCGTCTCCGCGCTCGTGGGAGGTGTCGTCACGCGGGGCCGCGACAGCACCGAAGCGCTGCGGCTGCTGAGCCCGGACATAGATGTCGCCGCCGCCCATCACGCCCGCGAGGCCGCGGGGCGCGGTGAGCACCTCGCCGAGACCGACCTGTACCCCGATGTGCGTCCCGCCCTCGGCGGGCTGCGCAAACAGGGGCTGCGGGTGGTCATCGCGGGAAACCAGACGGCGCGCGCGGGCGAGTTGCTGCGTGGTCTGGACGTGCCCGCCGATCTCGTCGTCACATCGGGGGAGTGGGGGGTGGCGAAGCCGGAGCCGTCGTTCTTCGCCAGGGTCATCGAGGCGGCCCACGCCCCGCCGGAGCGGACGCTGTACGTCGGCGCCCATCCCGCGAACGACATCTTCCCGGCGAAGGCGGCGGGGCTGAGGGCGGCGCACATCAGGCGCGGCCCCTGGGGCCACTGGTGGGCCGACGATCCGACCGTCGTCGAGGCCGCGGACTGGCGGATCGACTCCCTCACCCAGGTCGCATCGATCATCGCTGAGTGAAGAGCGTCACTGAGTAAGGGGCATCGCTGAGTGAAGGTCAGAAGGGCTGCCGCGCATCGTATTTGACGCGCGGCAGCCCTTCTCCCTCAGCCGCCGAGGTTGCCGAAGAGCGCCTGGAACGGTTCCGGAGTGGCCGCGACCCCCCGGCTGTAGGGGGCGTCGAAGTCCCAGATGAGGAAGAGCAGGAAGGCGATCAAGGCGGAGAACAGTCCCGCGAGGATGAGTTCGCGCGCAGTGCGCCGGATCTGGAGCGTGAAGATCATGCCGACGGTGACGAGCCCACCGGCGATCAGACCGAACCAGACGACACCGGGCATGGTGGCCCCGGCGCTGTCACCACGGGAATTGCGCGCGTCGGAGGCGGCGGCGACGGCGTCGACGAGTGGCTGATAAGCCTGGGCCTCGAAATCCGACTTGGGCTGGTAGTCGGTGACGTCGTGGCGTACCCGGGTCAGGAGTTCGCCGCCGCGGTCGGTGAGTTCGCCGCGGTCCGCCATGGAGTCCCACTCGGTGGTGACGACATGGCTGGCATAAGCGTGTACATCCGCGCGAATGCGTTCGCGGACCTCGGTCGGATAGACCCGCGACCGCTCGGAGACTTCGTGCAACGCCTGTGCCTCGGAGTGCACATGGTCCTCGGCGACGCTGCGGGCCTCCCAGACGCCCGCGATGGCCAGACCAAGGACGATGGCGTACACCACGCCGATCATCATGGTCATGTACTCGATGACGTCCGGGGTTTCCGAAGCGTCGTAATCCGGGCTCGTCCTGCGGTGCCGCAGGAAGGTGACGATCAGGACGACGCCGCATGCGGCCGCCATCGCGAGGGTTAGAACAAGCCATTCCGACATTGGGACCTCCGACGGTCAGCGAGGCCGCAGCGCGGCGACGGCGAGCACCGCGGGCGCGGTGACGAGCAGGGTGAGCGAGACCAGGGACGGGCCGCCGCGGGGCGGCGGATTGCGCGGAGCGGCGCGGTACGAGGGGTAACTCACCGGTTTGGGTGCGGACTTGGGGGTGACGGTGGGGGTCGGCTTCGGGCTGGGGGGTGGAGGCGGCGGCGGTGGTGGTGGCGGAGGCGTGGGCTCGGCGGGGGCCGGGCGCGCGGGCGGCGGCGGTGGCGGGGGAGGGGGCTCGGGCGCCGGTGGCTCAGGGCGTGGCGGCGGAGCCGGAGCGGGTGGCGGTGGCGGTGGGGGCGGGGGCGGCGGAGGCTTGGGGCGGTGTGTGGGTCCCGCCCTGCACTCCACTCCGTCGCCCGCGACCGCCACGGAGTCACTGCCGGGAGCGTCACCGATCGAGGCGTAGGCGCAGTTGTCGGCGGGCGCGATCGCCTGCGCCGTGCCGGCTGCCGGCGAGCCGAGCAGCCAGGCCAGCACCAGTAACGCCGATAAGCGTGTGACCAGGCCGGATGAGGCCTTCGTAAAACCATGCACGTCCAGGATCATGGGCACCATGTCGCGCAGCCACGCCGCCGCGGCCCTCCTGCAACCCGAAGGGAGGAGGAGGCGGGCGTGAGCTTGACGAACAAAAGAATCTTGAACGGCGGTTGAACGCATCAGCCGTTCGCACCCGTACCTAGGGCCATGCGTGACGCACTCAGCGGCGCGATACCCAAGGGACAGCGGGAGTCGAACATGAAGACCTGGCGGAGCGCCTCGCTCGTAGCGACAGCTGCGGCCATGCTGGCGCTGACGACGGCGTGCGGTCAGGAGCAGGGGGACCAGTCGCCGAACGGGCAGAACGTGGGCAACCAGGCCCCTGCCAAGAGCGACGGGTACGGAGCGGGCAGCGACGGTTACGGGGCCGACACGGGCGACGCGAAGGAAGGCGCGGGCAAGGCGAAGGCCGCAGGCCAACTCGCCGTCTGGGACAGCAAGAAGCTCGGCAAGGTCGTCACCGACAGCGAGGGCCGCACGCTCTACCGCTTCGACAAGGACACCGCCGAGCCCCCCAAGTCGAACTGTGCCGGCGCCTGCGCGACGACCTGGCCCGTCGCGTCCCCCGAGGGCGCGGCCGCCCCGCCCGGCGTGGACAAGTCCCTGCTCGGCGAGGTCACCCGCAGCGACGGCAGCAAGCAGCTGACCATCGACGGCTGGCCGATGTACCGCTACGCCAAGGACACCAAGGCCGGTGACGCCAAGGGCCAGGGCGTGGGCGGCACTTGGTACGCGGCGGCCCCCGACGGCAAGAAGGCCGCCCCCGAGGCCGACGAGGCCCAGCCCCCCGCCGATACCGCTCCCGTCGACCCGGCAGGGCTCTCGACCCGCAAGGACCCCAAGCTCGGGGAGATCGTCGTCGACAAGAACGGCATGACCGTCTACCGCTTCACGAAGGACTCCGCCTGGCCGATGAAGTCCGCGTGCACCGGCGCCTGCCTCGAGAAGTGGCCGGTTGTTCCGCCGGTCGCGAAGAACGACACCAAGGGCATTCTCAAGAAGGGCTTCGTCGTCTTCGACCGCCCCGACGGACAGCAGCAGCAGACGATCGACTGCTGGCCGATGTACACGTTCTCCGGTGACAAGAAGCCCGGTGACACCAATGGACAGGGTGTGGGCGGCACTTGGTACGCCGCCGGCCCTGACGGAAAGCCTGTCGGCGCGCCGAAGTAGAAGTCCGTACGGAAAGGAGGTCCCGTCAGAAGTACCTCAGCAGCTCAACCTCGCGTTCGGTCGACCGGTCCGTTCTTTTCCCCCTCCCGGGAAGGAACGGACCGGTTTTTTGGGTGGAAATTCGGCACTTGCCACAGGCAGTGACCGAGAACGGACGGTCAATTTCCGTTTTGACTCGCTCCCTTGGCGGACGATCAGTAGCCTCACTTCGAACACCGGCTCGCCTCGCCTCGCCTACGACTTGGAGTCCTGATGGAGCGTCCCGCCTGGGCCCCGCAGGGCATCGACATCACGATGCCCAGCGTGTCCCGCATCTACGACTACTACCTGGGCGGTTCGCACAATTTCGAGGTCGACCGGGACGCTGCCCGCCGGGCCATGGAGGTCATGCCGGGGTTGCCCAAGATCATGCAGGCGAATCGTGCCTTCATGCGCCGAGCAGTGCGTTTCGCCGTGGACCAGGGCATCGACCAGTTCCTCGACATCGGCTCGGGCATTCCCACCTTCGGCAATGTGCACGAGATCGCGCAGCAGGCGAACCCCGATGCCCGTGTGGTCTACGTCGACCACGACGCGGTGGCTGTCGCACACGGCCGTGCGGTGCTCGAAGGCAACGAGAAGGCGATCGCCGTCGCCGGGGATCTGCGCAAGCCGCTGGACATTCTGGGCAGTTCGGAGGTCAACGGACTCCTCGACCTGGACCGTCCGGTAGCCGTTCTCCTCGTCGCCGTCCTGCATTTCGTGGAGGACGCGTACGATCCCTGTACAGCGGTCGCCGAACTGCGGGACGCAACCGCGCCCGGCAGCGCGATCGTCCTCACGCACGCTTCGTACGAAGGGATGCAGATCCCCGCCGAGCAGGCCGGTCAGGTCGTCGGCGTCTACAAGGACATCCGCAATCCACTGATCATGCGCTCGCGCGACGAGATCGCGCGGTTCTTCGAGGGATACGACATGGTGGAACCCGGCCTCGTGCCGATGCCGCGCTGGCGGCCCGAGACCGCGTCCGAGGAGGAGGATCCGTACGCCTTCTCCGGGTACGCCGGCGTGGGGCGCAGGGCATGAGCGGGGAACCGGACGGGCCCGAGGGCAGAGTGCGCAGGTTCGCCACCATATGGAGCCGCGCCATCTTCCCGGTCACGGCGACCTCGCTGACCCGTCCCGAGTTCGAGCAGCAACTGGTGCCGCTGGCCCGCAGACTGCGCACCGCCCTGCACGAGCGGGTCTTCGAGGCCGCCGAGGGCCAGGCGATCGGCGCGGCGCTCGTCGGCACCCACTGCACCGACCCCGAGGCCCTCAGCCGCACCCTCGACTGCGTGGACGCCTATCTCGTCCTCTACTGCGGCGACGACGGCCCGCGTGAAGAGCTGCGGGCCCGGTCCGCGCGCCTGCAGCACGCCCTGGCCGCGGGCTTCGCCGGCGCCCTGCGGGAGCGGACCCTCGCCGAGCAGGAGGCGATATCGGGGGCGGCCCTGAGCGCCCGCAGCGCCGTCGCCGAAGCCCTGCACGCGAGCGAGGCACGCTTCCGTGCCGTCTTCCACGGCGCGGCGATCGGCATCGGCATCGCCGACCTCACGGGCACGGTCCTGGAGGTTAACGACGCGCTGATCCGCATGTTCGGCGGCCTGGAGAACCAGGTGCGCGGCCGTAACGTCGCGGAGTGGACCCATCCCGACGACTCCCCCCACGTATGGAAGCTCTACGAAGAGCTGGTGCGCGGCGAGCGCGAGCACTACCGCGTGGAGAAGGCCTTCTACCGGCCCGACGGCACCGTCCTGTGGACCAATCTGACCGTCTCGCTGCTGCGTGACGCGGACGGAGTGCCGCAGTACCAGCTGGCGCTGATGGAGGACACCACCGAGCGCCGGCTGCTCAATCTGCGCCTTCGCTACGAGGCCACGCATGACGCGCTGACCGGCCTGCCGAACCGGACGCTGTTCTTCGAACGCCTGGAGAAGGCGCTCGCGGCGGGCGACGGCGCACGGTTCGGGCTCTGCTACCTCGACCTCGACGGCTTCAAGACCGTCAACGACAGCCTCGGCCACGCGGCGGGCGACCGGCTCCTCGTCGAGGTCGCCGACCGGCTCCAGTCCTGCGCCACGGCGCCCGGCGAGATGGTCGCGCGGCTCGGCGGCGACGAGTTCGTGGCGCTGACCACCGGCCGCGGCAGCGAGGTCGAGGTGGACGACCTCGCCGGACGCATCATGCACGCGCTCTCCACGCCCATCCGTGTCGAGGGCCGCGAACTGACCGTGCGCGGCAGCATCGGCATCGTCGAGGGCCCGGCCGGGGAGCGCGGCGCGGCGGAGGTCCTGCGCAGCGCCGACATCACGATGTACCGCGCGAAGTCCGCCGGCGGCAACCGCTTCGAGCTCGCCGACCCCGAGGCGGACGCCCGCGCCATCACCCGGCACGGCCTGACCACCGCGCTGCCGGCCGCTCTGGAGCGCGGCGAGTTCTTCATCGAGTACCAGCCCCTCGTGCACCTGGGGGACGGCAGCGTGCGCGGCGCCGAGGCACTGGTGCGGTGGCTGCACCCGCAGCACGGCATCATCGGCCCGGACCGGTTCATTCCGCTCGCCGAGCACACCGGTCTGATCGTTCCGCTCGGCCGCTGGGTCCTTGAGGAATCGGTTCGCCAGGCCCGTACGTGGGAGTCGCGGCACAAGGACGCCGGGCCGCTGCGCGTGAACGTGAACCTCTCGCCCATGCAGCTGACCCACCCCAACCTGGTGTCGGACACGGTGGAGATCCTGGAGCGCTCCGGGCTCGAACCGGGCGCCCTGTGCCTCGAAGTGACCGAGTCCGCGCTGATCGGCGCCGACGACGACCTGCTCAAGCCGCTGCGGCGGCTCGCCGAGATGGGCGTGGACATCGCGCTCGACGACTTCGGCACGGGCTACTCCAACCTCGCCAATCTGCGCCGCCTGCCGGTGAGCATCCTCAAGCTCGACCGCTCCTTCACGCAGGGCATGCAGCACTTCCCCGCCGACCCCGTCGACCTCAAGATCGTCGAGGGGATCGTCTCGCTCGCCCACAGCCTGGACCTGGCGGTCACGGTCGAGGGTGTCGAGACCGGCCACCAGGCGGATCAGCTGCGAGAGTTGGGCTGCGACACGGCGCAGGGCTGGTACTACGCACGTCCGGGACCGCCGGACCAGCTGCACGAGCTGGCGCTCGCCGACGCGACGAGCTGAGGAGCTGAGGAGCATGGCCCCGCCCGAAGAGATCCACTGGGTGTACGCCTTCGTGGACCGGCCCCGGGACCGGTTCGCCCAGGCCCATACCTTCTGGGCGGCGGTCACCGGAACGCGGCTCTCCGCGTTCCGGGGCGAGGACGACCAGTTCGTGACCCTGCTGCCGGACGGGGCCGACGCCGTCCTGAAGGCGCAGGCCGTCGACGGACCCGGCGGCGCGCACCTCGACTTCTCCGTGGAGGACGTCGTGGCCAAGGCGCGCGAGGCCCGCGCGCTCGGGGCCGCCCCCGTCTACTCGGAGGAGGGCCTGGAGGTCCTGCGCTCGCCGGGCGGGCAGCTGTTCTGCGTGGTGGCTCTGGAGGGCGAGAAGCTCCGCCCCGAGCCGCTTGCCGCGCCGGACGGGACCACGAGCCGCCTCGACCAGGTCTGTCTGGATGTGCCGCCGTCGGTGTGGGAGGCGGAGAAGGCGTTCTGGGCCGCCTTCACGGGCTGGCCGGACCGTCCGGGATCACTGCCGGAGTTCCACCTCGTCGAGCCGGACCCGCGGCTGCCGGTCCGCATCCTGCTGCAGCGTCTCGACGACGAGGCGCCCGCCGGGGCGCACCTGGACTTCTCCTGCTCCGATCCGGACGCGGACCGCGTGCGCCATGAGGCGTTCGGCGCCGAGACGGTGTGGCGCGGACCGCACTGGATCGTGATGCGGGACCCTGCGGGCGGCACGTACTGCCTGACGATCAGAAATCCGGCGACGGGCACCTTGAGCGCTCCGTAGGGGCGCGGGGAACGGCGCGACCAGCCCCCACCGGGCCCGCAGGGACGGACAACCCCAGAAGCCGCGCCTACCGCTCGAGCAGCATCCGCTGCAACTCCCGCGCGGCCCGTGGCGGAGCCACATCGCTGCGGTGGGCAAGGGCGATCGTACGGTGCAGGGAGGGCCGGGCCAGGGGCGTCATCCGCAGGCCCCGCCCGGCCCGCTCGGCCACCATGCGCGGCACGACCGCGACCCCGAGCCCGGCCTGCACGAAGCCGAGCACCGCGTCCATCTCGCCGCCCTCGACGGCGAACTCCGGCTCGAACCCCTCGGCCCGGCAGGCGGCGACCGTCAGCTCCCGCAGGTCGTAGCCGTGCCGGAACATCACCAGGCGTTCGCGCTGCAGATCCGCGACCCGCACCGGCTTGCCGCCGAACCCCCGCGCGTCCGGCGACGACACCACGACCAGATCCTCGCGCAGCAGCTCCACGGTGGTCAGGGCGGGCGAGGGGCTGGGCAGCGGGAGCACCACGACGGCCAGGTCCAGGGCGCCGCGCGCCAGTTCCCGTACGAGGTCGTGGGAGCCGCTCTCCTCCAGGAGCAGCTGGATGCCGGGGTGCCGGTCGTGGAAGGCGCGGAGCACGTCGGGCAGCAGACCCGTGCAGACGCTGGGCGTGGCCCCCAGGCGGATCCGGCCGCGGCGCAGCTGGGCCAGCTCCTGCACCTCGATGCGCGCGGTGTCGGCGTCCGCGAGGATGCGGCGGGCCAGCGGGAGCAGCGCCTCCCCCGCGTCGGTCAGCGCGATGTTGCCGCGGGCCCTGCTGAACAGCTCGGCGCCCAGCTCCTTCTCCAGGGCGCGGACCTGCTGGGAGAGCGAGGGCTGCGAGACGTGCACCTGCTCGGCGGCCCGGGTGAAGTGCCTGGTCTCGGCAACGGCGACGAAGTAGAGGAGCTGCTGGAACTGCATACACAGCAGGGTACGGCCGATGATAGCCAATCGCTATCGAGATGAGCTGATCCATCTCTTGGACCGATCGGGACCTTCGGCCTTAGCGTCGGTCCCATGGCTCTGGCAACGCGGACGGACCGAAAACGGTCGTCGATGACGCGCACGATCTGGGATTCGTCCGTCGGCAAGAAGACGGTGATGGCGGTGAGCGGCCTGATCATGCTGCTCTACCTGATCGCCCACATGATCGGAAACCTGAAGATCTTCTTCGGGCCGGGGGAGCTCAACCACTACGCCCACTGGCTGCGCACGGTCGGTGAGCCCTTCATGCACTACGAGTGGACGCTCTGGCTGATCCGTGTCGTCCTCGTGGTCGCCGTCGTCGCGCACGCCGTCTCCGCGTACCAGCTCAGCCGCCGCGACATCAGGGCGCGCCCCGCCAAGTACGTCAACAAGAAGGCGGGCAAGAGCTTCGCCACGCGCACCATGCGCTGGGGCGGGATCATCCTCGCCCTGTTCATCGTCTGGCACATCCTGGACCTGACCACCGGCACCGTGCACCCGGGCGGCTATGAGCACCTGCACCCGTACCAGAACATCATCGACACGTTCTCCACGTGGTACGGCAACGTCATCTACATCGTCGCCGTCGTCGCCCTCGGCTTCCACGTGCGCCACGGCCTGTGGAGCGCCGCGCAGACCCTGGGCGCGGGCAAGGCGAACCGCGACCGCGCCCTCAAGATCATCGCCAATGGCGTCGCGTTCGTCCTGACGGCGGGCTTCGTCGTCGTACCCGTGGCCGTCATGACCGGAGTGGTGAGCTAGCAGATGAATTCCTCCCGTGAGCACGAATCCCGTGAGTACGCCGACTACACGACCGGGGAGCCGGTCGTCGACACCAAGGCCCCGGCCGGGCCCGTCGCCGAGCGCTGGGACACCCGCCGCTTCGAGGCCAAGCTGGTCAACCCCGCCAACCGCCGCAAGCACACCGTGATCGTCGTCGGCACCGGCCTGGCGGGCGGCTCCGCGGGTGCCACGCTCGCCGAACAGGGCTACCACGTCGTGCAGTTCTGCTACCAGGACTCACCGCGCCGCGCCCACTCCATCGCCGCGCAGGGCGGCATCAACGCCGCGAAGAACTACCGCAACGACGGCGACTCCGTCCACCGGCTCTTCTACGACACCGTCAAGGGCGGCGACTTCCGCGCCCGCGAGTCCAACGTCCACCGCCTCGCGCAGATCTCGGTGGAGATCATCGACCAGTGCGTCGCGCAGGGCGTGCCGTTCGCCCGCGAGTACGGCGGCCTCCTGGACACCCGCTCCTTCGGCGGCGTACAGGTCTCCCGCACGTTCTACGCGCGCGGCCAGACGGGGCAGCAGCTGCTGCTCGGCGCCTACCAGGCCCTCTCGCGGCAGATCGCGGCCGGCAACGTCGAGATGCACCCGCGCACGGAGATGCTGGACGTCATCGTCGTGGACGGACGCGCCCGCGGCATCGTCGCCCGCGACCTGATCACCGGCAAGATCGAGACGTACTTCGCCGACGCGGTGGTCCTGGCCTCCGGCGGCTACGGCAACGTCTTCTATCTGTCGACGAACGCCATGAACTCCAACGCCACGGCCATCTGGCGGGCCCACCGGCGCGGTGCCTACTTCGCCAACCCCTGCTTCACGCAGATCCACCCCACGTGTATCCCGCGCACAGGCGACCACCAGTCGAAGCTGACCCTGATGAGTGAGTCGCTGCGCAACGACGGCCGGATCTGGGTGCCCAAGGCGCAGGGCGACGACCGCCCGGCGAACAAGATCCCCGAGGACGAGCGCGACTACTACCTGGAGCGCATCTACCCCTCCTTCGGCAACCTCGTGCCCCGCGACATCGCCTCACGCGCCGCGAAGAACGTGTGCGACGAGGGCAGGGGAGTGGGCCCCGGCGGCCAGGGCGTCTACCTCGACTTCGCCGACGCCATCAAGCGCATGGGCAAGAAGGCGGTCGAGGCCAAGTACGGAAACCTCTTCGACATGTACGCGCGGATCACCGACGAGGACCCGTACAAGACGCCGATGCGGATCTACCCCGCCGTGCACTACACGATGGGCGGACTCTGGGTCGACTACGACCTGCAGACCACGGTCCCCGGCCTGTTCGCGGTCGGCGAGGCCAACTTCTCCGACCACGGCGCGAACCGCCTCGGCGCGTCGGCCCTGATGCAGGGCCTGGCCGACGGCTACTTCGTGCTGCCGTCGACGATCAACGACTACCTCGCGCGCAACCCGCACCACGACGAGGTCTCCGACGACCACCCCGCCGTACGCGAGGTGCTCGACGAGACCGCCGACCGCATCACCCGGCTCCTGGCCGTCGACGGCGACCGCACCCCCGACTCCTTCCACCGTGAACTCGGCGAGCTGATGTGGGAGTTCTGCGGCATGGCCCGTACGGAGACGGGGCTGCGCAAGGCCCTTGAGCGCATCCCGCAGATCCGCGAGGAATTCTGGCGCCGCCTCAAGGTCCCCGGCACCGGCGAGGAGTTCAACCAGTCCCTGGAGAAGGCGAACCGCATCGTCGACTACCTGGAGCTCGCCGAGCTGATGTGCCTGGACGCCCTGCACCGCGCCGAGTCCTGCGGCGGCCACTTCCGCGAGGAGTCGCAGACGCCGGACGGCGAAGCGGCCCGCCGCGACGAGGAGTTCGGCTACGCCGCCGCCTGGGAGTTCACGGCCACCGGCCGGGCTCCCGCCCTCCACAAGGAAGACCTCGTCTTCGAGTACGTCCACCCCACCCAGCGGAGCTACGCATGAAGCTCACCCTGCGCGTCTGGCGCCAGCAGAACGCCGACGCCGAAGGCGCCATGTCCACCTACGAGGTGGACGACATCTCGTCCGACATGTCCTTCCTGGAGATGCTGGACACCCTCAACGAAGAGCTCATCGTCAAGGGCGAGGACCCCGTCGCCTTCGACCACGACTGCCGCGAGGGCATCTGCGGCGCGTGCTCGCTCGTCATCAACGGCGACGCGCACGGACCCGAGCGCACCACCACCTGCCAGCTGCACATGCGGTCCTTCAAGGACGGCGACACGATCGACGTCGAGCCGTGGCGCGCCGCAGCCTTCCCGGTCGTCAAGGACCTGGTCGTCGACCGCTCCTCCTTCGACCGCATCATCCAGTCCGGCGGCTACATCAGCGCCCCCACCGGCGCGGCCCCCGAGGCGCACGCGGCGCCCGTGCCGAAGCCGGACGCGGACTTCGCCTTCGAGCACGCGGAGTGCATCGGCTGCGGCGCCTGCGTCGCCGCCTGCCCCAACGGCTCGGCCATGCTGTTCACTTCGGCGAAGGTCAACCACCTGGGCGTCCTGCCGCAGGGCGCGCCCGAGCGCGAGACGCGCGTCCTCGACATGGTGGCGCAGATGGACGAGGAAGGCTTCGGCGGCTGCACGCTCACCGGTGAGTGCGCGACCGCCTGCCCGAAGGGCATTCCGCTGCCGTCCATCTCCGCGATGAACAAGGAGTGGTTGCGGGCCACGAGGAAGGTCAGCAGGTAGGCACGGCGCGGGGTTCCCCGCGCCCCCGGGGGCGCGTAGCTTCACCGCATGCATCCCGGAGCGTACGACCCCGCCAGGACGGCCGTCGTCACCGCCGACGGCACACGGACCCTCACCTACGGACAACTCGAAGAACGCTCCCTGCGGCTCGCGGATCATCTGCGGGCCGCAGGTCTGTGCAGGGGCGATCACCTCGCCCTGCTCAGCGACAACGACCCGCGCGCCCTGGAGGTCTACTGGGCGGCGCTGCGCTCGGGCCTCTATCTCACCGCCGTGAACCACCACCTCTCGACGGACGAGGCCGCCTACATCGTCCGTGACTGCGGCGCGAAGGCGCTGGTCATCTCCGGCTCGCTCGCCGAATTCGGCGCGGGCGTCGTGGCGTCGGCCGGCGGGCCGCCGGTCCTGCTCGGGCTCGACGACGGCACGTACGAGAAGGCCCTGGAGTCCGCGTCGGCGCAGCCGCCCGCCCACCAGCCGCGCGGCACCGACATGCTCTACTCCTCCGGGACCACGGGCCGCCCCAAGGGCATCCAGCCCGCGCTGCCCGACGGTGACGTGCGCGAGGACCCCAGCACCTATGTGCTGATCTTCCAGGCCATGTACGGCTTCGGCGAGGACACCGTCTACCTCTCGCCCGCCCCGATCTACCACGCGGCGCCGCTCAGATTCTGCGGAGTCGTCACCGCGCTCGGGGGCACGGTCGTCCTCATGGACGCCTTCGACGCCGAAGGGGCTCTGGCGGCCGTCGAGCGGCACCGGGTCACGCACAGCCAGTGGGTGCCGACCATGTTCGTGCGCATGCTGAAGCTGCCCGCAGAGGTGCGCGAGCGCTACGACCTGTCCTCGATGAAGATCGCGATACATGCCGCGGCGCCCTGCGCCGTCGAGGTCAAGCAGCGGATGATGGAGTGGTGGGGGCCCGTTCTGTACGAGTACTACGCGGCGACGGAGGGCAACGGCATCACGTTCATCTCGCCCGAGGAATGGCTGCGCAAGCCCGGCTCTGTGGGCAAGGACGGGTTCCTCGGCGAACTGCGGATCTGCGACGAGGCGGGCGACCTGCTGCCGAGCGGCGAGACCGGCATCGTCTACTTCGAGCGCGACGAGGTGCCCTTCACCTACCACGGCGACGGCGAACGCACCCGCGAGGCGCAGCACCCGGTGCATCCGAACTGGACCACCACGGGCGACATCGGGCACGTCGACGAGGACGGCTATCTCTTCCTCACCGACCGCAAGGCCTTCATGATCATCTCGGGTGGCGTGAACGTCTATCCGCAGGAGGCCGAGGACTGTCTCGTCCTGCATCCGGCGGTCGCGGACGTCGCGGTGATAGGAGTGCCGGACGCGGAGATGGGCGAGGCGGTCAAGGCCGTGGTGCAGCCGGCCGACGGGGTGAGCGCGGGGCCCGAACTGGAGCGTGAGCTGGTCGAGTTCGTACGGGAGCGCCTGGCCCACTACAAGGCGCCGCGTTCCGTGGACTTCGCGGACTCGCTGCCCCGCACACCCACCGGGAAGCTGGCCAAGTCCGCGCTGCGCAGGTCGTACTGGCAGTGAGTGCGGGACCTCAGGTGCCGTCGATGCCGATGCCGCCGCTCGCCAGAACCGTCTCGCGGAAGGACGCCACCACCGGCCGCAGATCGATGTGATGCCAGGCCGCCCACAGCTGAACGGACGCCTTGTGCCAGGGCAGTTCGCGTACGGCGACGCCGTCCGTCGTGCCGCGCACCATGCTCCGCTGGATGAGCGCGAGGCCAAGACCGGAGGCGACCAGGCCGAGCGCGGTGAGCGGCTCGGCGGCATCCAGGCGGATGTCCGGGGTGAAGCCGGACGCCACGCACGAGGCGAGGAAGGTGTCGCGCCAGGCCGGATCCCTGGAGTTCTCGACCGCGATCCACGCCTGGCCGTCCAGGTCGGCGGGCGTCAACCCGTCCTGCGCGGCCAACGGATGGGAGGCGGGCAGCGCGAGCAGCAGCGGGTCTTCGAGGAGCGGCGCGGCAAGGAGATCCGGGTCGTCCCGCGCGGGCGGCTCCTGGACCAGGGCGATGTCCAGGCTGCGCTGGCGCAGGCCCTCGAACTGCTCGGCCGTGGGGAGGCTGTAGAGGGCGACATGGATGCCGGGGCGCTGTTCCTGGAGGGTGCGCAGTGCGCCCGGCAGGACGCCGGTGTGCATGGCGTCGCCCACGTATCCGATACACAGGCCGCCCTCCTCGCCGCGGCCGAGCCGCAGGCCGAGGTTCTCCAGCCGGTCCGCGTGCCGCAGCAGGGCGCGGGCCTCGCTCAGGAAGACCCGGCCGTCGGAGGTGAGACGGATGCGCTGCTGGCTGCGTTCGAACAGGGCGAGGCCGAGCTGCTTCTCGAGCTGGGCGATCTGGCGGCTGAGCGGTGACTGGGAGATGTGCAGCGCTTCGGCCGCCCGCCCGACGTGTTCCGTCTCGGCGACGGCCACGAAATAGCGGAGTTGTCGCAGGTCAAGCATGTAAGACCTCGGAGGACTCAAGTGTGTCCAAGCGAGTCTTGGACAGTCTCAAGCATCGATCCTAACCTCGGACTCGCAAGGCAGGCGGATCACGCCGGACACCCCGGAACCGTCACAAAGCAACCACCGCGAGGACCCCCATGAGCATCACGTCCCTCCTGCCCGGAGCGCTCGGCTTCGGCACCGCCCCGCTCGGCAACATGTTCCGCGCCATCCCCGACGCGGAGGCCGCCGCCACCGTCGAGG
>NZ_JBNNJZ010000116.1:0-942 GCF_050270335.1 Streptomyces sp. NPDC059900 | reverse complement strand
GAGGCGGCCTGGGACCAGGGCATCCGCTACTTCGACACCGCCCCCTTCTACGGCGCGGGCCTCTCCGAGATCCGGCTCGGCGACGTCCTCGCGGGCCACCCCCGCGACGAGTACGTCCTGAGCACGAAGGTCGGCCGCGTCATCCTGGACGAGGCCGAGGACCCCGCCGCACGCGACCTCGGCGAGAAGGGCGGCCTCTTCGAGCACGGCCGCCCGAACAAGATGGTCAACGACTACACGGCCGACGCCACCCTCCGTTCCATAGAGGACAGCCTCAAGCGGCTCGGCACGGACCGGCTCGACATCGTGTGGGTGCATGATGTCGCGCAGGACTTCTACGGCGACGAATGGCTGGCCGCCTATGAGACAGCCCGCACGGGTGCCTTCCGCACCCTGGACCGGCTGCGCGACGAGGGTGTCATCAAGGCCTGGGGCCTGGGCGTCAACCGCGTGGAGCCCCTCGAACTCACCCTCGACCTGGACGAGCCGAAGCCCGACGCCTTCCTCCTCGCCGGCCGCTACACCCTCCTCGATCACGACCGTGCCCTCCAGCGGCTGCTCCCGGCCGCCGGGGCCCGCGGTGTCGACATCGTCGTGGGCGGCCCCTACAGCTCGGGCATCCTGGCGGGCGGCTCGCACTTCGAGTACCAGAAGGCGCCCGCGGAGATCATCGCCAAGGTCGCACGCATCAAGGCCCTCGCCGAGCGCCACGGCGTCGGCATCAAGGCCGCCGCCCTCCAGTTCTCCCTCGCCCACCCGGCGACGGTGGCGGCGATCCCCGGAGCCACCAAGCCCAGCCGCATCGCCGAGGACGTCGCCGCGCTCGGCGAGAAGATCCCGGCCGCGTTCTGGACGGACCTGCGCGCGGAGAAGCTGATCGCCGCTGACGCTCCCGTACCGACCGTCTGACCCTCGACCGCCCGCTCCTCCCGCCCCGTACAC
>NZ_JBNNJZ010000115.1:0-19358 GCF_050270335.1 Streptomyces sp. NPDC059900 | reverse complement strand
GGTCGTGCAGGGTGTGGGTGCGGGCGTTGCGCCAGTGGCGGTGCAGATTGAGGTCGTGGTCCGCCGAGCGGGTGCCGATGAGTTCGAAGATGCCGCTGGAGACCGCCAGGGCCACCGCGTCGGAGTGCGCGCGGGCGGCAGCCACCGCGGCCGATGCCTCGGCGGCGCTGTGCGCGGTCAGTTCGGTGCGGGCGGCATCGAGGGCGTCGCCCGCGTCGCGCAGCAGGGCACGCGCCGAGCGCACCTTCAGGGCCAGTTCGCCGAAGCCGTCGATGACGGCCCCCTCGTCCGCGGCGCGTTCCACGCCCGCCTCCAGACGGGGACGGGCCAGCGCGTGGACGAGACGCTTGCCCTCGCGCAGTGCGCCGACGGCGATACCGGTGTCGATCGCCGCGTGCAGATACTGGCCGAAGGCCCCGAACACCTCGTCCTTCTCGAAGATCGAGTACACCGGCACGATGTGCTCGGCGGGCACCCGCACCTGGTCGAAACGGACGGTCCCGCTGCCGGTGGTGCGCTGGCCCATGCCGTTCCAGTCGTCCTCGACGTGCACGCCGGGATGGTCGGCGGGCACCCAGGCCGCGTGGGTGCGGCCCTGCTCGTCGTTGGCGTAGACCGGAATCCAGTGGGCGAACAGCGAACCGGTCGCGTAGTACTTGGTGCCGTGCAGGACCCGGCCGCCGTCGGGGTGCGGTGCGAAGCCGATGGCGAATTCACGGGCCGTACGGGTGTTGCGTTCGGAGAGCGCGTTGCCGAAGTGCCGCCCGGCGAGGATCTCCCGGTAGAAGAACGCGCGCTGTTCCTCGGTGCCGGCGTGGGCCAGGACGTTGACGAAGGCGTAGTGGTTCTGCGGGATCTGGCCGATGCTCGCGTCCCCGGCCGTCAGCTCGGTGAACACCTCGCCGAGACTGCGGGCACGGAGTCCGGGACCGCCGTGCGAACGAGGGACCGAGAGCGCGAAGAGCCCGGCTTCGGTGAGGTCTTGTACCTCGTCGTACGGGAGTACGCGCTCGGCGTCGCGGCGCGCGTCGTCGGCGGCCAGACGCTCGGCCACCTCGCGGGCGACTGCGACGGCCTCCGCGTCGGAGGCGGGGATGCGGGGCATGGGGGCGGGCCTTTCGGATGCGGGGAGGGGCAACACACGGCGGAGGGGCAACACACGGCAGGGCGGGGCACGTACGGAGGAGGGGTGCCGTCCCCGGCCCGGCGCCCGGCAAGAGGCGCACGGACCGGAGCGGAAGGGAAAGCCGATTACCGCTAAGCCGCCGCGAGCCGGGAAGGCTCCGTGAGCACCTCGCGGAATCGGTGCACGACGGGAGCCAGACCCGCGTCCGCGTCCGGGGTGAGCCGGACCGTTCCGTCGTCGGCGACGGTGATGTGGCGGTCCAGGACGAACCAGCCCTGGGCGACCTCGGCGCCGAGCGACGTGAGGACGGGGCGCAGCGCGTAGTCGACGGCGAGTACGTGGGCGGGGGAGCCGCCGGTGGCCAGTGGCAGGACGCGCTTGCCGCGCAGCGCGAACTGCGGAAGGAGGTCGAGGAAGGTCTTCAGGACGCCCGAGTACGCGGCCTTGTAGACGGGTGTGCCGACCACGAGCGCGTCGGCGCTCTCGACCAGAGAGACGGCTTCGGCGACAGCGGGGTGCGAGGTGTCGGCGGACAGCAGCGCGTCGGCGGGCAGCGTGCGGACGTCCAGCGTCCGCACGCGATGGCCCTGTGCCGCGAGGTCACGGCCCAGGTGCTGGACGAGACGCGCGGTGCGCGAGGAGCCGGGGGCGGAGGCGCTGCCGGTGAGCGTGAGAACGGTGGCCATGGCGGAAGTCCTTCGGATACGCGGCCTCAGGGGCCGGTGCAGCGAGGCAGGGGGAGAGGGGGGGAGGGGAGTTGGGAGGGGCCGGCAGGCGGCAGGCCTGCGGACGCGCTCAACCGCGAGACGAAGCGCGAGATCAACCTCGGCCACCCGCGCGTTCAACTGCGAAGGGCGCCGCACCGCTGCCCGATCCGTGTGGAGTGACCCGTCAGATATCCGCCAGGGACGCCAAAGGGCCCTGCTGAGTGCGGAGTTCACGCGTACGAGAGGCGGTGAAGTGCCCGGCGGGCGCTCGGAGGCGGCGGCTCGGAGGCAGCTCAGTGGCAGCGGCGACAGCGGGCGCTGCACACCCGCGCGAGGTCGACGTACCGTCGCCGCGTGAGGTGGGGCCGCACTGCATTCATGTCCCCGATTCAAGCAGCTGCCCCCGTCGGACGTCGAGTCGGTAATGACTAAGCCCTGATAGGGTTTCCCTCCCACGGCGGGGGTTCGGTGAGAGGCACGCGCGATGCGGACAGAGCAGCTGGAGTACATCGAGGCCGTCACCAGGCTAGGCTCGCTGCGCCGTGCCGCGGGCGAACTGCACCTCTCGCAGCCCGCGTTGAGCGAGACCGTGCGGAACCTGGAGCGGGAGCTCGGCGTCTCGCTCCTGGACCGTCACCGCTCGGGGGCGAAGGTCAGTGACGAGGGCCGTGAGCTGTTGCCGCACATCATCGGCGTACTGGAATCGGTGGACCGGCTGCGCAGAGCGGCGCACGACCAGCACCAGTCGAGCCGCGTGGTGCGCGTCGGCACGGTGAACGCGGCCACGGCCCCGCTCCTGGTGCCCGCCGTGCGCGCCTTCCGCGAGACCCACCCGGCGACGCAGGTGGAGATGGTCGGCTCGCAGCAGGACGACATCCACCGGGGCCTGCGGGAGGGCCGCTTCGACCTCGGCCTCGTCAACTACCTGGACGGCGACGACACCCCGCCGGACTTCGACACCACCGAGCTGCTGCGCGGCAGGCCCGTGGTCTGCCTGCATCCGGACAGCCCGCTGGCCGGGCTCAGTGCCGTCTCGCCCGCCGACCTGGAGACCGAGCCGTTCATCGCGATGCGCGCAGGCTATGTGATGCACCGCTACGCCCATCGCCTGCTCGGCGGCTCCCCGCCGTCCTTCGCGTACTCCACGGACGGCGCCGAACTGGGAAAGTTCATGGTGGCCGAAGGCCTCGGCGCCGCGCTCCTGCCCGACTTCAGTGTCGTGGGCGATCCCCTGGAGCGGGCCGGAATGATCACGCACCGGCCGCTCACCGACGAGACCACCCGCGTCCTGGTGGTACTCCAGCGGCGCCGCAGCGATTCCTTCCCGCGTGCTGTACGCGAGCTGCACGCCGCATTCGTGAGCCGGGCGACGGGGCTCCGGGAACGTCCCTGAGCCGCGCGAGCGCATGTGATCCCAACAGCCTTGATGGCTAAGGTCATTGGCGTGGATATCGGCGAGGCGTGGGCACGGCTGAACGACGCGGCGAGTTCCGCGGATCCGCTGCGGGTGCGGGATCCCGAGCTGCTCGACGGAGTGCGCGAGCTGTGCGTGCAAGGGGCGCCCCGCGACGTCTGGCTCGTCCTCGGCTGGTGCCACTGGGCACGGTTCGCCGTGCGGCCCGACGACAGTGATCCCGCCGATCTCCGGGCCGCGGTCGACGCGCTCACGCCGTGCTTCGTCTTCGGCCTGGAACCCCTTCCGGAGCCGTTGCTGCCGCGGCTCGTGGAGGCGGCGGCATCCCGGGCGCAGCGCCTGTTCAGAGAGGTGATGAGCAGCGGCCTCGACCGGGCGTCGCTGACGGAGGCGGCCCGGATCTGCCGCCGCCTGGTCGAGGTGCTGCCCGAGAAGGCCCCCGACCGGCGTTCGTACCTGGACTCGCTGTGCTTCGCCCAGCAGTACGTGTACCGCTGGAGCGGTGCCGCCGCCGATCTCGAAGAAGCCGTCGAGGCCGGGCGGGCAGCCGTCGCGGCCTGCCCCACGGACGCTCCGGAGCGCGCGGAGGTGGAGGTGAAACTCCTCTCCGCGCTGCGGATGCGGTTCGAGCGGACCGGTGCCGACGCGGATCTCGACGAAGCGCTGCGGCACGTGCCGGAGGTGCCCGAAGCCCCCGGAGCGGGCGTGCTCCGTGCGCAGGTGGCGGGGGAGACGGCCCGGCTGCGTACGTACCGGTATGCCCGCCGCGGTGACGAGGGCGACCTCGAGGCCGCATTGGCCGCCGTCCGCCGGGCACTGGACGCACTGCCGACCGGTCACCCGCACCGCGCGGCGTACGGTCCGCTGCTGAGCCGGGCGCTGTCCGCCGAGCTCAGCCGGGCGGAACTGCGGCTGGGGCGCACGCCGCTGGGGATGGCGGAAGCCGCACTCCCCGAACACATTCCCGCCGACGGGCGCGTACGACCCCGCCCGCTGACCGAGGCCGAACGTGCCGCGCTGCGCGACGCCGCCGCGTCGGAGGATCTGTCCTTCGCCGCGGCCATGGCCGCCGGGCACGAGAACGCTCTCGCCATGGCCGTCGAAGACCTGCGGGCGTCCGTGGCCGCCAGTCCGCCCGGCCACCCGTCGCATGCCGACGCCCTGGTCAGGCTCGGCATCGCCCTGGGCGGCCGGGGTGGTGCGAGCGGTTCGGCCGAGGAGATCGCCGAGGCGGTGCGGATCTGCCGGGCGGCGGTGACCGCCGCTGCCGGGCACCCGTGGCTGCGCGCGTACTGCCTCTCCCAGCTCGGCGAACGGCTGCGGCACCGAGCCGAGGCATCAGGGACAACAGGGGCCATGGGGACAGCAGGGACAGCAGGGACAGCGCGACCGACGGATACGACGGACACCCCGCGTGGAGGCGATCTCGACGAGGCGATTCGGACCCACGAGGAAGCCACGCGCGTGACGCCGGTCGGCTACGACGTCCGCGTGCAGTGCCTTGCCAACCTCTGCGGAGCGCTGATCACCCGGTTCGACTGGCGGCAGGACCCCGAAGACCTCGTCAGGGCCGTGGCCGCCGCCCGGCAGGCGCTCGCTGCGGGGTTCGGGGACGGGCCCGATCACGCCGACGTCCTGGCGGGCCTCGCCGCCGCCCTGCTGCGCACCTACGAGTTGTCCAACAGAGCGGACGACCTGGATGCCACCCTGGCCGCCGCGCGGCAGGCGGCGGCTGCCGGGGACCCCGCCGATCCCCGGCAGGCAGAGCGGCTCCTCGAGTTGGGCAACGCCCGGCTCGAGGCCTTCCGGCGCACCGGCGACCCGGACGAGGCAGCCGCCGCGGTGGCGGTGCTCCGCCGGGCGGTCGAGTCCGTGCCGTCCGGATCCCCGCGCAGGCAGCGGCTCCTCAGTGCACTGGCCACCGCGCTGATGGAGCAGGGCGACACGGACGCCGCCGTGCTGTCGGCGCGAGAGGCTGTCGCCACCGCGTCCCCCGGCCAGACCGACTGGCCGCGGCTGTGGAACGTCCTTGGCCGCGCCCTGTGGCAACGGGCCGACGAGTCCGGCTCGCAGGACGACATGGCGGCGGCCCGGGCAGCCTGCGAAGAGGCGGTCGCCGCGCTCCCCGCGGACCATCCGGAGCGCGATCTGGCCCTCACCGGTCTGCAGACGATGCTGCAGGCCCGCCACCGGCGCACCGCCGACCCCGCGGATCTCTCGGCGGCGGCTGACCTGGCCGCGGAGGTGGAACGCATGCTGCCGGCCGGCCATCCGCGCAGGCCGGCCGCGCTGGCCAACGCCGCCGCGATCCACTGGGACCGCTACGGGCCGCACACCGGGGGCGGGCGCGACCTGGACACCGGGAACCGCCACGACCTGGACACCGTGGTGGAGTTGCTGCGCGCCGCGGCCGACGCGGCACCCCTCGGTCACCCCTTCCACGGACAGTGCCGGTCCGGCCTGGGCAGCGCACTGCACGCCCGCTGGGGAAGCGACGGCAGCGAGCGGGATCTGGACGAGGCCATCGCCGCGCACCGGAGCTCTCTGGCAACCTTGGCCCCGGGAGACACGCGCCGCCCCACGCGGCTGTGGCGGCTCGCCCAGGCACTGGCGGGGGCGGCGGTTTCGCGTGCGGCAACGGCAACGGCAACGGCAACGGCAGCGCAACCGGACCCGGCCGGTGAGGCGCGCGCCCTGCTGACCGAGGTCGCAGGGGACACCGAGGCCGCACCGTCACTGCGGGTCGAGGCGGCCCGCCTGGCAGCGGCACTGATCGGCGACGAGCATCCGGCCGAAGCGGCGGGCCTCTTGGCGGACGCGGTGCACCTGCTGCCGCACACCGCGCCCCGCGCACTCAACCGCTGGGATCAGCAGCACACCCTGCGCGGGTTCTCCGGCCTGGCCGCTGAGGCCGCGGCCCGAGCGCTGGCGGCCGGAGCGGAGCCGGTCCAGGCCCTGCGTCTCCTGGAGCAGGGCCGGGCCGTGCTCCTGGGGCAACTCCTCGCCACGCGGGGCGATCTGACGGCCCTGCGTGCGCACAGTCCCGACCTGGCGGTGCGCTTCGAGCGGCTCCGCCGCAGCCTGGACGACGCGGCTCTGCACAACCCGCTGGATTCCGGCACGCCCGGCGATCCGCTGCGGCCCACCGGCACCGAGGCCCGCCGACGCCTCGCCGCCGAACTCGCCGCCGTGCTGGGCGAGATCCGCGCGCTCGACGGCTTCGCGGCGTTCCTGTTGCCGCCGGACGACACGGAACTGCGCGCCCACGCCGATGAAGGGGCGATCGTCGCGCTCAACGTGACGCACCTACGCAGCGACGCTCTGCTGCTGACCGCCGACGGCGTGACGCACCTGCCGCTGCCGGGGCTCGACCCGGCCACCCTGGCGAAGCGCGCGGCCGACTTCCACCAGGCGCTGGCCCGGACCGCGGACCCGGAGCAGCCCACGCGCCTTGCCGCACAGGAGGCGCTGCACGAAGTCCTCGGCTGGCTCTGGGACGTCGCAGCAGGGCCCGTCCTGGAACATCTGGGCCACCACGGCACGCCCCCGGACGGCGCGACCTGGCCCCGCATCTGGTGGGCGCCGGGCGGGGCGTTGAGCGCGCTGCCGCTGCACGCCGCAGGCCACCACCCGGAGGCGGCAGGCGGCCGGGGCGAGCGCACGGTCATGGATCGCGTCGTCTCCTCCTACACCCCCACTGTGCAAGCCCTGCGCCACGCACGCCGCCCCCTGCCCGCGCCCGGCACGACCGGCGTGACCGAGACTCGCGCCGCATCCACCGGAGCCGGCCCGGCCCCCGCACCCACCGGGCCCGGCCCGGTCCCTGTATCCACCGGTACTTCGCTGATCTCCGTCATGGCCGAGACGCCCGGAGCCACCCCGCTGCCCCATGCCCGCCTCGAGGCCGAGCGCGTCGCCGCCAGGCTGCCCCGTCCGGTGATGCTCACCGAGGCGTCCACGGCGGACGTCCTCGACCGCCTCCCGGACTGCGCCATCGCGCACTTCGCGTGCCACGGCGTCAGTGATGCCGCCGACCCCTCACGCAGCCGGCTGCTTCTCCGTGACCACCAAGACCGGCCGCTGACGGTGGCGGGCCTTGCGCCCGTCGCGCTGGACGGGGCTGAACTGGCGTACCTCTCGGCGTGCAGGACCGCCGTCGGTGAGTCCACGGACCTGGTCGACGAGGCGATCCACCTCACCACGGCGTTCCAACTCGCCGGCTTCCGCCACGTGGTGGGCACCCTCTGGGAGATCGACGACCGCTTCGCCGCTCACCTCGCGGACGCCTTCTACGCCGATCTGGTCACCGAAGCGGGAACCGCCGACACCGGCCGTGCCGCCCGTGCGCTGCACGCGGCCGTGCGCACCGCGCGCGACCGCCTGGTACGCGCGCCTTCGCTGTGGGCGGCGCATCTTCACGCGGGTGCCTGAGCCCGGAACTGCGGGCCCGCGATCACGCGGAGGAGGCAAGCTGTCCGCGTACCCACGCGGGATCGGGGTTGACGTGCGGGGTGCCCGCGACGAGGACCGTCGGAACGGTCTCGTTGCCGTCGTTGGCCGACCTCACCACTGCCGCGCCGGCCGGGTCGCGCCAGATGTTGACCCAGTGCAACTGCCGGGCGCGGGAGCCCAGTCGGATGCGCAGGCGCAGGCAGTACGTGCAGCCCGGCCGCCAGAAGACGATCGGGCGGCCGTCGGCCGCGCTGCGGCGCTCCGCCTCCCGCGCGCCGACCGAGCGCGGGAAGACCAGGGGCGAGGTCACGGCTGCGAGCAGCACGAACAGCAGCAGGAGTGCCACGGCCGCGGCGGGGTTTCCCCTGAACAGCTGCCCGGCGGCAACGACGAGGCCGCAGAGCATGAGAACCGCGGGCGAGATCCATACGCGCATCATGGTGACGCAGGTTAGCGGGTCAGGCCCCGGCGGACGCGGGGTCGTCGGGGTCCGTACGGCGCGCGTCGGGGCCCGGAGGCGACGCCCCCGCAGGACCGCGCGGCGGCTCCGGCGGCTCGTCGGGCCCCTGCGCGTCCCCCCGGGGCTGATAGCCGCGGGGCTCGGCGGGATTCTCGAGGAAGTCTCGCTCCCACGGCGTCAGTTCGTCATCCGGCACTGTCATTGCGGTTCCCTTCGGGGGCGTTGACCAGTTCCACGAGGTCGAGATCGGCCATCCGGAGGTAGATGCCGTCCGTGGACTCCACCCGCGGCCCGAAGGAGCCGTCCGCGCCCATCCGGTACGACACCTGAAGGTACAGGTCCGCCTCCTGCGGATAGCCCGAGGCGTACGAGCGGGTGCCGAACCAGCCCCCGACCCACGTCCCGTCCTTGAGCCGCGCCCGCACGAAGCGTGCCCCGCTGCCGGCGCGGGTACCGAAGGCGTAGTCCCACGCCGTCGGCACCGGCCGGTAGACGGACCGGGCGCGGCGCCGCTCCCGGTAGGAGACGGCGGCCGCGGCCGCCGCGGGCACGCCGAGGAAGAGCAGCAGCACCCACAGGCCGAGCGTCCTCGGGTGCTCGGCCGCCAGCGCGCTCACCCCGGAGCGCTCCGCCTTGCGCCATGCCTCGACGAGGGCGGGCCCCGCGGCAACGGCGTACACCCCGTTCAGGGCGACGCTCGCCGTGATCGCGCGGAGTATGCGCTCCGGGAGCTGGGCCTCTGCGGCGACCGGGCCGCGCCAGCGCTCGCGCAGGAACTGATAGGTCAGCCCCGGCAGGAGAAGCAGTACGAGGGCCACGAGCTGGCCGATCGTGGACGGCGGCTGCATGCTTCTCCTCTCGGGCGGTGCGTCTGCGGATGATCCGTCAGGAGAGCATTCCAGACGCCGGCCCCGAGAGGTGAGGCGGTGGGTCAGCCTGCCTGCTCGACGTTGCCGGACCGGTCGAGGGCTTCCTTGAGGCTCGCCACGGGGTCGAAGCCCGGGAAGAGGCCGGTGACCCGCAGGATGTGCAGGGTCAGCGGGTGATCGCAGACCAGTTGCAGCTCCCCGCTGTGATCCAGGATGCGGCGCCGGGCCCGGCACAGCAGGCGCAGTCCCGAGCAGTCGAAGAACTCGATCTGGCTGAGGTCGATGATCACGGAGAGGGCGGGATGTGTCGTGTGGGCGTCCAGGGCCGGGGCCATGTCGAGAGCGGCGTTGACGTCGATCTCGCCGTGGAACTCCAGGACCAGGTGACCCTGAGTGCGGTATGTGTGCAGATGCCCGGTGGTGGGCGGGGCGCCGTCGATCATGATGGCATCCTCGGTGTGGACGAGGCCTGACTGTGCCGAGAGGGAGTGGTCGGGCGCACCGGGGTCTTGGGTGATCGTGCGAGGCGAACCGGTGGATCGCGGCGCGGGTGGAGTGCCCGGCCGCGGCAACGGTCCGTACAGCCCTCATCCGCCCTGGTGGGGGCAGGCAAGCGAGGGGGTTCAATAATGGACCCATCGGGCCCTGTTGGACACTCTTCTGGTGAACTCGGTTTTATTTCGGTGGAATTGGCGATACGGAAGGGTTGGCGTCAAGCGGACTGGACCGTGCGGGTGGGGCGCCGTAACGTCGATGTCACGCCCCTGACCCCGGCGTATCCGGTGTACGCGCACCTGCCCCGTGCGAACCATCTGCCCCGGCGGTGCGCATGATGTCTGCTCTGTTTCCGCGGCGTGGGGAGGCGTCGATGGGACGCACCGTGCGCATGGCGAGGCTGCCCCGCATCACCCCGCAGGACCAGGCGTCTCCCGAAGGCGCCGGGCAGGACGGGCACATGACGGCCCTGGCGCTGGAAGCCGGGCGCGCGGGGGACTCCGTGGACGTCCTGGGCGAGGTGGCCCTGGCGGTGCTCACGGCATCCGGGGCGTCGAGGCCGCTGGCCCACCGGATGAGCGACGCGGCCAGCGTCGCGGCGCACTACGTGATCACGCACAGCAGCGCGGCACGCATCCGGCTGCTGATCAGCGTGCACGAGGCGCGGATCACGCTGGCGGTGACCGACTACGACGGCAAGAGCCCCCGGCCGCCCGCCTGGCTGCCGGTGTCACGCCACGACACCCTCGAACTGGCGGGACTGTGCCCCGGCGTCGACCCTCTGCAGGCCTCCCCGGACGCGGCCGACGGCCTGCAACTGCACCGCACCCCGGACGGCTACATGCGCCTGGCTCTCTGCGCCGCCTGGCAGTCGGCCCCCGCGCCACCGTGATCCGCTCACGGCGCCACTGACCCGCGGCGGCCGGGCGGGCGTACGTCACCCGGAGCGGGCGACGTGCCGCGAGGCGGCGGACCGGAGGGTGTCCGGCAGGGGCGAGCCCCTGCTACGAGAGGACACCGTCATGCGGATCGTCTTCGCGGCCCTGCCGCTGGCGGGGCGCGTCGTGCAGCAGCTGGTGCGCGTCACCATTCTCGACATGTCGACGCGTCTGGCGGCGCAGGCGTTCCTGGCCGCGCTGCCGATGCTCATCGCGGTGGCCTCCTTCAGCCCGCAGGCCGTGCGGCAGGAACTGATGCGCTCGCTGCGCACCATGCTCGGATCGGGCGGGCCCGTCGTGGCGCGGGCCGAGGTGGTGTCCTCGGCCGGGGACACCGCGCTGCACAACTGGGGCGCGGCGAGCGTGCTGGTCGCGGTGGTGTCCGCGACGGCCTTCACCCGCGCCCTGCAGCGCATGTGCGAACGCTCCTGGGACCTGCCGCGCTCCGGCGTGCGGCTCGTGGCCTGGCGGTGGGCCGTGTGGCTCCTGGTGTGGATCGCGATGCTCATCGTGCAGGGCACGCTGCACCGGGCGTTCGGCGCCGGACCCGTCCTGGGGGTTCTCCTGCAGTCGCTGGCCGCCGTGCTGATGTGGTGGTGGACCCAGCATCTGCTGCTGGCCAACCGGGTGCCCTGGCTGCCCCTGCTGCCGGGCGCGGTCCTCGCGGGCGTGGGCGGGGCCGCGTTCAGCGCCGCCTCGGGGCTGTGGCTGCCGCGTGCGCTGCGGATGAGCGAGCAGCGCTATGCGGCGCTCGGATCGGTGTTCACCGTGCTGTCCTGGCTGATCCTGTACTTCACCACCATCGTGTTCGGTGTCGCCGTCGGCCGGGTGCTCGCCCAGGAGGAGTTCCTGCGGCACTGGCTCGGCGGGCCGCCGGCGCCCCGCTCCGCCGACGTGCCGCTCGCGCCTCACTCCGCCGGCGCACCGTCCGCGCCCGACTCCGACATCGCGGTCACCCGGCCCTCCCGTACCGCGGCGGCCAGCGCCCGGTGGTCGCGCTCGTTCTGGTCGGCGTACGACTCCGCGAACCGTGCCAGGGCCCGGTCGAAGGGGTCGGAGCCGCCCAGATAGGCGGCGATGGCGATCCGGTCGCCGGAACGGGCATGCGCGCGGGCCAGGGCCGCCCCGCACATCCGGCCGAACAGCCGCATCTGGTCGGGGGTCATCAGCTCGGCCTGGGGGATGGCCTTCCAGTCCCGCAACTGCCGTACGTAGAAGTCGCGTTGGCTGCCGTCGAGTCCTTCGACCCGCTCCCAGCCCAGGAACATGTCGCTGGTCGCCTGCATCAGACGCTGTCCGGCGACGACCCGTTCCCCCTGGTTGGCGAGGCTGCTGGCGCCCGCGAACTCCGCAAGGACCGATGCCGAGGCCTCCTTGGCCTGGAGCAGGAGAGGGTCGCCGTCGTCCCGCCCGAGCAGCAGCACGATCCAGCAGCGGGTGCCCACGCTGCCCACCCCGACCACCTTGCGGGCCATGTCGACCACCCGGTACTGGGCGAGCAGCGCCCGGCGGTCGGCGGGCAGCGTCAGGCCGTACCGGTCGATCAGTTCCCGCAGCTGGTGCTCGAGCTGTTTGCGCTCGACGCCCGGCGCGAGATCGCCGAGCGGTGTGATCAGGGGCGGGTCGGGCGCGAGCCGCAGCTGGCCGTCGACCACCCGGGCGAGCTTTTCGAGGGCCTGGAGGTGATCACGGGTGCGGGCCTTGCTGAGCGTGCGGGAGACCCTGCGCCGCGCTCGCGTGTCCAGCTTGGCGGAGCGCCTGGCGTACAGCTCCTCCGCGTCGATCCGCGAGTACCACACGTCGATCGTCCGCATCCGGGCGAACTCGCTCATCGATTCCCGGTACGCGCGCACCGTCGAGCGCACCACGCGGGAACGCTCCGAGGTGCTGAAGCCGTTGTCGCGCCCGGCGATGACGAGGCTGACCACCAGGCGTTTGACGTCCCATTCCCACGGCCCGGGAAGCGTCTCGTCGAAGTCGTTGATGTCGAACATCAGGTGCCGCTCCGGTGAAGCGAGCAGCCGGAAGTTCAGCATGTGGGCGTCCCCGCACAGCTGGGCGCGCAGGCCGCTGGACGGGGTGGCGGCCAGATCGGTGGCCATGATGGCGGCCGCTCCCCGGAAGAACCGGAACGGCGACTCCAGCATGCGGCCGTAGCGGATCGGCACGAGCTCCGGGAGCCTGCTCGCCGACTGCCGCTCGATCACGTCGACCGGGTCGGGCCGGCCCGGCGCGGGCGCGAACTCGGCGTGCTCGGACCGCCGGGCACGGGACCGGCCGGCCTTTCCCAGGGCCGCCCGCTCCCGCGGGGTCAGGTGATGGTGCGTGGTCTCGGTCATGGCGCGCTCCCTCCAGGCGCTGAGGACTCTGGGCGAGGTGGGGCCGCCCGGCGTCACCCCGGCGGTGTGAGGTCGCCTCTGAGGGGTGAGGCCGGGTGCGCCGCGAGACCGCAGACTGAAGGCATGGAACCGACGATGCGAGGACAGCGCTGGCTGGCCCGTGCGTCCCTGGCATCCGCCGCTGCCGCGGTCCTGGTGCTGGCGGTCTTCGCGGGGTTCAAGACCTTCGCGCTGCTGGGCGTGGGGCTCGCGGGCCTGGCGATCACGGCCGCCGCGGTGTGGTGGATCCTCAGCAGGCGCGGCCTGCCGCGCATCCTGGCGGTGCTTCTCGCGCTCGCCGCGCCGATCTGGGTGGTCGTGGAGTTCACCCGGGCCCGGCTCACCTGGGTGGTCCTGGTCTCCGGTGCGCTGTGGCTTCTTGCCGCGGGGACGGGTCGTGCGGCTCTGGCCCGGCACAAGGCACCGGAGCCGATGCCCGAGCAGCCGGCCGGGACCTTCCGCCGCCCGGTCCTGATCATGAATCCGCGCTCCGGCGGCGGCAAGGTGCACCGGTTCCGGCTGCGCGAGACGGCCATCGCGCTGGGAGCCGAAGTGGTGCTCCTGGAAGGCCCCGGCGAGACCGATGTGGCGGCCCTGGCCCACAAGTGCGCGGCCGGGGGCGCCGATCTGCTGGGGGTCGCGGGCGGCGACGGAACCCAGGCGCTGGTCGCCGAGGTCGCCTCCGCCCTCGACCTGCCCTTCCTGGTCATCCCCGCGGGCACCCGCAACCACTTCGCCCTGGATCTGGGCCTGGACCGCGACGATCCCTCGACGGCCCTGGACGCGTTGCGCGACGGGGTGGAACTGCGGGTGGACCTGGGCCGGGCCGGCGGGCGGCCCTTTGTCAACAACGTGTCGTTCGGGGCGTATGCCGAGGTGGTGCAGAGCCCGGCCTACCGGGACGACAAGACGCGCACCACCCTCAAGCTCCTGCCCGACCTCCTCCTGGGGGAGCAGGGCGCCCGCCTTACGGCGCGTGCCGGGGAGCACGAGTTCCCCGAGCCGCAGGCCCTGCTGGTCAGCAACAACCCCTACGGCACCAACGACATCGCCGGGCTCGGGCGCCGCACGCGCCTGGACGGCGGGGTGCTCGGCTGCGTCGGCGTGCGGGTCACCAGCGCCGCACAGGCCGCGGGGCTGTTGCGCGCAGGGCAGGCCGCCGGGCTGAGCCGGGCCACGGCCGCCTCCGTGGTCGTCGACGCCGATCAGGAGGAGATCCCGGCCGGCATCGACGGCGAGGCGGTGCACCTGCGCGTCCCCGTGCACTGCGAGGTGCGGCCGGGAGCCCTGCGGGTGATCGTCCCCCGGAAGCGGCCGGGGGCCTACCGGGAGCGGCCGCGCCTCGACTGGCGGCTGATCGGCAGGCTCGGCCTTGCCTCCGGGCGCTGAGCGGGCCGGGACGCCGAGAACGCCGCCTAGAGCGGCGACCCGTAGACCTTGTGCGCCTGGCGCGGGCCGTACACGGTCAGCGACCAGATCACCAGGACGTCGAGGGCGATGATGATGGCCGACCACACCGGGTGGTAGGGAGTGAAGAAGAAGTTCTCGAACGCGCTGAGCGCCGCCACGATGATGCCGACGGTACGGGCCCACGTACGGCCGTTGAAAAGCTGGAAAGCCGCCGCGACGATGATGACGCCGGAGATCATCTGGATCCAGCCGCGGACGTTGGCGTCGAAGTCGAAGGGATAGTCGCTCTGCGACTGGTAGTAGTTGTCGCCGAGGACCGCGGAGAGCCCCGCGATCGCGTGGAACGTGCCGATGATGCCCAGCACGCACACGGCGAAGACAACGCCGCCGACGGCGACGGGATTGACGCGTGGCTGCGGTTCGGGTGCGTCGGAACGCGCCTGGCCCCGTGACATCTGCTCTGCCATGTCCATCCTCCTCCTGGGTGAATCCGGAGCATCCGCCCGGCGCCGCCGCTCCGGTTCACCCGCAAGGGATGAGCCCACAAGCCCAGCTGGGGGCGCCGTCACCCGCGCAAGGTGATGCCGTCGGCCACTGCGCCGCGAGAATGACGGCCGATGGCCGAGCCGTCGTACAGGAGGTGTCGCCATGGGCGGGGCACAGGAGGACTCGGGGCCCGGACCGGCCGGGACTCCACCCGGCGGCGCCGACTTCGAGATCCGCGTCCGGGGCAGGATCGGGGAGGCCTTCCGGTCGGCGTTCGGCGAGATGACGGTCGTACTGCGCCCGGCGGAAACGGTGCTCGTGGGCGCGGGACTCGACCAGGCCGCGCTGTACGGGATCCTCGATCGCATCCAGGCCCTCGGGCTCGAACTCCTCGAAGTGCGCCGGCTGCCCGCCGCCGACGCCGGTGCCTAGAGCGCGCCACCGACTCTGCGGGAGAGGAGCGCCGGCCCCCGTGGAAAAGGGCCGACCGTCCTCTTCCGCAGCCGTGCCCGCCGCCCCACGGTGTAGGGGTATTGCCCTGCACAAGGGGAGGTGAGGGGCATGTCCGTGGCGCTGTGCGCGGAGCCGGGGAGCGGCTTTGGGGGAGTGGCGGACGGAGTCTCCGTCCTGCACGGGCGGTTGCATGTGCTCAGCCGGGAGGAACAGGCGGCCGACCGGACCGTGACGACGTGTCTGGTGTGGGTGGCGGGCACCCTGGTGCGGATCGCCGGCGGCATGGACGATGTGCGCAGCGCGGAGGCGCTGGTGGGCGAGGCCGCCGCCGTGCTGGCCTCCGTGCCCGCGCGGCCGGAGCGGCCCGTACGGCAGCCCTCCGATGAGCCGTTGACGCAGTGCCAGCTGGCCGTGCTGCGCCGATTGCAGCAGGAGGTGTCGCTACGTCAGATAGCCGACGGTCTGTACGTGTCGGTGAACACGGTCAAGAGCCATGTGCGCGAGGTGTACCGGAAGCTGGGCGTGTCCTGCCGGGAGGAGGCGGTACAGCGCGGCCGTGCGCTGGGCCTCTGTTAGGGCGCCGTACCGTCACCCGTCCGGTTCCTGCTAGAGGATCTGCAGTTCGCGGGCTCGCCGGACCGCGGCCGAGCGCCGGGTCACGGCGAGTTTGCGGTAGACGCTCTTGAGATGGGTCTTCACCGTGTTCACCGAGAGGTAGAGCTCCTCGGCGATCTCCTCGGTGGTCATCATCTGGGCCAGCCGGTCCAGGACGTCCCGCTCCCGTGCGCTGAGCCGCTCGGTGGGGGCCGGCGGGGCGGTGACGGGGCCGGGGGCCGGGCCTGCGCCCCTCTGCCGGGGCAGGGCGGCGACGGTGACGCGATGCCGGGCGGTGTCGAGCAGGGAGGCGCACGCGGGCGTCACCGCCCGCAGCACGGGACGGGGCAGCCGGGACGCGGCCACCACGTCAGCGATGACCGGCACGGGCGCCGAACCGCTGCGTTCCACCGCCGTGGCAAGACCCGCCACGAGGGAGCCGACCTCGGAGAGGAACGCATCCGGCAGGCCGCTCAACGCGGCACGGACACCGGTGAGCTCGCGCTTGGCACGGCCCGGTTCGCCGCGCGCGAGTTCGACCCATGCGCGGACCAGATGCAGGGCAGCCTGAGAGCGCTCGGCCACGGTCCACGCGGGCAGCGGCGGCTGGGTGGCCTGGGCGGCCAGTTCGTCGGCGGCACGGAAACGGCCGCGCAGGGCGTCAAGGAGCGCGAGCTCGATGAGGCAGTCCCGGCGCAGCGCGCCGTTCCCGGCGGCGCCCGCGGCCTTGAGCCCGCCGGTCAGGGAAGCCTCCGCGGCCTTGAGCCGGCCCTCGCGCAACTCGCCGCCGCCACGGATGGCCAGGGTCAGCGCAACGATCTCGGGATGCTGGGCCAGGGCCGTGTGGGGCAGCTGCGCGAGGGCGGATTCCGCGTCGGCGGCGGCGACGCGGGCCTCATGGGGAGCCCCGGAGCGCGCCTGGTCCATACGGATCACGGCGTGGGCCAGGCGGCAGCGGGCCACGCGGTCCTCGTCCGCCGTCAGGTCGGCCAGCAGCTTCTCGGCCAGTTCGAGATGGCGGCCGCACAGCGGATCGTCGTCGTGCACGCGGGCGATCGCCGCGGCGAGCAGGGCGGGTTCGGGGTCCGTTGCCGGCAGTTGTTCGGGCAGCTGCCGGGTCAGGTCGTTCGGCAGCCGCAGTCTGGTGAGGCCGAGCACCTGGCCGATCGCGAGGCGGTCCACGATCAGCCGGCCCGCCTGGTCCCGGTCGCCCGCGGCCAGCAGGTGGCGTACGGCGTCGGCAAGCAGACCGTGCTCGCCGAGCCAGGCCGCCGCGCGGCGGTGCAGCGGCGCGACCAGGGCGGGCGTCTCGTGGCGCAGGCACATGCGCAGCACGTCGGCGAACATCTGGTGGCAGCGGTACCAGCCCTGGCCGACGGGTTGCAGGAAGGAGTTCTCCCGGACGAGCGAGGCGAAGTGCCGGCCCGCGTCCTCGCCGGAGAGCTCGACGGCCAGTTCGGCGTTCATGTGGTCCAGGACGCTCGTGGTGAGCAGCAGCCGGCGCATGCCCTCGGGTTGCAGGTCGAGCACCTCCTCGACGAGATAGCTGGCGATGGCCTCGTCGTCGCCGGCGAACTGCGCCACGAACCGCTCGGGATCGCTCTGCTTCTCCATGGACATCGCCGCCAGGCGCAGCCCCGCCGCCCAGCCGTCCGTGCGCCGGCGCAGCGTGCTCACCGTCTGCTTGGGCACGTCGATGCCGTGCTGGGCAAGCAGTGCGGTCGTCTCCCGGTCGTCGAAGGCGAGGTCATCGGTGCGTAGCTCGGTCACCTCGCTGGTGAGCCGGCCGCGGTGCAGATGCAGGGGAGGGTCCCGGCGGGCCAGCACGACCAGGCGCAACACCCCCGGAAGGTGCCGCAGGAGGCTGCTGACACCTTCCGCGATGGGGGAGCCGGGAGCGGGCTGGAAGTCGTCGAGGACCAGGACCACCGGTGTCCCGTGCTGGTTGAGTTCGGCGGCGAGTGCCGCCACGAGCAGCGGTTCGGCCTCCGGGGTGAGGGAATCGGGCAGGTCGACCCCGGCCTCGCGCAGTGCGCCGATCACGCGCGGCCAGAAGACGCCGGACTGCTCGGCCCGGCCGTCGCAGGTGACCCAGGCGAGCGGGCCCGGCAGGCGCCGGGTGTGCGCCCACTCCAGGGCCAGCGCCGTCTTGCCCGCGCCCACGGGACCCACGATGACGGTCAGGGGGCCGAGGACGCCCCGGGCAAGGCGGTCGGTCAGGCGGGGCCGGGGTACGAGCCAGCTGGGCACTGCGGGCGCCGTACCGGCGGACGCCCGGCCGGGGCCGGTGTCCGGTGAAGGGCTTGAGCACTCGGCCATGGGCGGCACCTCGCTCTCGGAGCAAAGTGTGGCGGCTGCGGCAAGTATGGGGTCGACCGGACGGCGGGAGCACACAGCAAGCGCCATCTCACCCGGATGAAATCCCGGGATGAGACGGCGCCTGCCGCGGCGGCCCGATCCGGAGCGCCGGGCCGCTTCGGTCACTTCTCCCGCAGGGCCTCGATCAGTTCCTCTTCGCGGTCCTTGGTGAGCGACGTGCGGATCACGGTGGGGTTGAAGGGACGTACCGCGTCACGTACGCGGTCGGGTGTCGAGCGCCGCACGAGGGCGAAGAGCGCCGCGCGCCCCGGCTCCAGGGTGCTCGCGGTCTCCTTGACGAAGGCGTCGTTGATGCCGATGTCGGAGAGCTTTCCGGCGATGGCTCCGGTGGCGGCGCCCACCGCGGCACCGAACACCGGCATCAGGAAGAGCAGTCCGAACAGCGAGCCCCACAGGGCGCCGCCGGCCGCGCCGGTGGCCGTGGTGTTGAACGTCTGGTGCACATGGAGCTTGCCGTCCATGGTCCGCCAGGCGATCGCCGCGTCCTCCAGGTCGAGCAGTTCCTGGCGGGAGAGTTCCTTGGCGAGCCGCAGAACTCCCTCCGCCTTCTCCTTGTCCGAAAATCCGAGTACGACCAGGTCGGCCATCAGGCCCTCCTCCGGTGATTGCGGGTGGTCGGGTCCGGCCGTACCGCTGCCGTGACCGGATCGCCCAACTTCTCTGCCATAGCCGTCAGTTCGGCGATGATGGGGGCTATTGCCTCCTCGGTGAGGAAGCCCTCGGCGACCGGGACGGCACCGGCGTCACGGAGGGCTTTGCGCAGGTACTTGGCCCACACGTGCTCCAGCAGGATGAAGGCCGCCGCGGCCCCCGCGTCCAGGGAGTCGGCCATCTCCCTGATCTCGTCCAGGGTCAGGCCGAAGGCGTTGCCCTCGGCCAGGCTCGGGTCCATCGCCTCCGCCGCCTGCATCTCCTCTCCCGAGATGCCCAGCAGCGCGGCGACCGTCTCGCCCATGCCCTCCGCCTGGAAGTCCAGGGCGAACAGATTCCCGCCGGGCTCCTTGCGCACGAAGAGCATGTCGAGGACGCGGATCTGGCCGTTCGCCTCGAGGATCGCCAGTTCCTCGATGATCCGTCCCTCGAATTTGGCGTCGGGCCCGAACTCGACCGTCAGGAGTTGTACCGGTCCGATCCCAGCCATCGTGTCTCCTCTCGGGAAAATGCCGCCGTCACGGCCGTCATCACAGCGTCGGCAAC
>NZ_JBNNJZ010000114.1:0-19446 GCF_050270335.1 Streptomyces sp. NPDC059900 | reverse complement strand
CAGGTCGATGACGTCCCGGACGGTACGGGCGTGCGCGAGGGCCGCCGTGATGCCCTGCACGATGCTCGTACGGCGGCGCCGGTCCTCCTCCTCGTCGGCGCGCCGGTGCCGGGCCGTACTGTCGCCCAGTTCCTGCGTGGCGTCGCGGATGACGCCCACGATGCGGTACGGACGGCCCGTTTCGTCACGGTGGATGAACCCCTGGGTATGGGTCCAGCGCAGACTGCCCTCGCGCAGCCGGATACGGAAGTAGATGCCGTAGGTCTCGCTGCCGTCCTTGAGCGCGTGCGAGACATAGGCGTCCATGCGGTGCGCCTCCGCCGGCGGGACCCGCATGCCAAGGGTGGTCGGATGGCCGTCGTACTCGTCGGTACGCACGTCGAAGACCTCGTGGCCCGCGGCATCGAGATGCATCAGGCCGCTGTCGAGGTCCCAGTCGAAGCAGCCTGTGCGGTTGAACGCCAGGATCGACCGCGGGTCCGCTGGCCAGTCGTCCGGCAGTGACGTGGGCGTCATGACACTTCAAGATTCTTCGCCGTCGGGCCCCGACCCGCACGCCGGGAGGGGCACCCGAGCCGATTCGGCGCAAGATGGCCCTGTGGAGTGGTTCACCGCGGATCAGTACTGGCTCGGCCGCCTCGTCTTCCAGCGGGCGCTCGCCGCCGTCTACCTCGTCGCGTTCCTGGGCGCGGCGCTGCAGTTCCGTGCGCTGATCGGGGAGCGCGGCATGCTGCCGGTGCCGCGCCACGTCGAGCGCGTGCCGTTCCGCAAGGCGCCCGGCCTCTTCCACCTGCATTACTCGGACCGCTTCTTCGCCCTCGTCGCGTGGACGGGCTGCGCCTGCGCGCTCGCGCTGCTCGCGGGCGCCGACGCTCTGCTGCCGCTGTGGGGCGGCATGCTGCTGTGGCTCGTGCCGTGGGTCCTGTATCTCTCGATCGCGAACGTGGGACAGACCTGGTACGGCTTCGGGTGGGAGTCGCTGCTCCTGGAGACTGGCTTCCTCGCCGTCTTCCTCGGCAACGACGAGACGGCGCCGCCGGTGCTCGTGCTCTTCCTGCTGCGCTGGGTCCTCTTCCGCGTGGAGTTCGGGGCCGGCCTGATCAAGATGCGCGGCGACGCGTGCTGGCGGAAACTCACCTGCCTGTACTTCCACCACGAGACACAGCCGATGCCGGGCCCGCTGAGCTGGTTCTTCCACCATCTGCCGAAGCCGCTGCACCGGGTGGAGGTCGCGGCGAACCACTTCACCCAACTCGTCGTCCCCGTACTGCTGTTCACACCGCAGCCGATCGCCACGGCCGCCGCCTGCCTGATGATCGTCACCCAGCTGTGGCTGGTCCTCTCGGGGAACTTCAGCTGGCTGAACTGGATGACGATCGTGCTCGCCGTGTCCGTCCTGGACTTCGGGAGCACGGCGGCGCCCGCGTACTCCCCCGCCGCCCCGCTCTGGTACGAGGCGGTGGTCATCGCGGTGACCGTCCTGCTCCTGTTCCTGAGCTACCGGCCCGCGCGCAATCTGTTCTCCCGGCGGCAGCTCATGAACTCATCCTTCGACCCGCTGCACCTCGTCAACACGTACGGGGCGTTCGGCAGCGTCAGCCGCGTCCGCCAGGAGATCGTCGTCGAGGGCACGGCGGACACGAAGCCCCGCCAGGAATCGGAGTGGCGGGAGTACGAGTTCAAGGGCAAGCCGGGTGACGTGCGGCGCTGGCCCCGGCAGTTCGCGCCGTACCATCTGCGGCTCGACTGGATGATGTGGTTCGCCGCGCTCTCCCCCGCTTACGCCAGGTCGTGGTTCGGCCCGCTGGTGGAGCGGCTGCTCGAAGGCGACCGGGACACGCTGCGGCTGCTGCGCCACGTGCCGTTCCCGCAGGACGCGCCTCCCGCGTACATCCGCGCCCGCCTGTACCGCTACCGCTACACGACCTGGCGCGAGCTGCGCGAGACGGGCGCCTGCTGGGAGCGGACGTACGTGCGGGAGTTCCTGCCGCCGACGCGCATCGACTCGCCTCGCTGAGTCATCCGCGCCGCCGGGTCCCTTTGCCTCCCGGATTCACAGGCCGTAGACGCGGGTCGCGGTCCCGGCGAAGAGCGCGGCGCGCTCGCTCTCACTGAGCAGTGCCGTCAACTGCTGTGCGGCGTCGACGACTTCCGCGTACGTGGCGGCCAGGGTGCAGACCGGCCAGTCCGAGCCGAACATCAGCCGGTCGGGGCCGAAGGCGTCCAGGACGGTGTCCGCGTACGGACGCAGGTCGTCGACCGTCCACGTCGTCGGGTCGGCCTCCGTCACCAGGCCGGAGAGCTTGCAGACGGTGTTGGGCAGCGCGGCCAGCGAGCGCACGTCCGCGGCCCAGGGTTCGAGGGCGCCGGAGGCGACGGGCGGCTTGCCCAAGTGGTCCAGGACGAAGATGAGTTCAGGGTGGTCCTGGGCCGCTTTGACGCAGGCGGGCAGCTGGTGGGGCAGGACGACCAGGTCATAGGCGAGGCCCGCCGCGCCGACCGCGGCAAGCCCGCGGCGCACGTCGGGCCGCAGCAGCCATTGCGGGTCAGGCTCGCCCTGCACCTGGTGCCGGATGCCCACGAGATGCCGGCCGCCCGGCAGTTGACGCAGCCGCGCGAGCGTGTCGGCGGCTTCCGGGCGGGTGAGGTCGATCCATCCCACGACGCCCGCCACGAGATCGCTCTCCTGTGCCAGGGCAAGGAACTCGGGAGTCTCGTCGGCCACCGTGACCGTCTGGACGAGCACGCTCGCGGCGACACCGGCGGCGCGGGCGTCGGGCAGCAGGTCCGCGAGCGAGAAGTTCCGGCGGATCGGGGCGAGCGCGTCGCCGGTGATCCATTCCTGGTCGCGTGCGGAGAGGTCCCACACATGATGGTGGGAGTCGACGAGGCGCGGTGTCACGGCAGCTCCCATACGACGGGCAGCCCCGCGTCCGCGCCCCCGGCCGAGTAGTCGTGCACGACGTCCAGGAGCTCGGCCATGCGCGCCTGCCAGGCGATGTTGACCGGCAGCTTGTCCAGCTCGGCGAGCATCCGGGCGTAGTCCTCGCACTCCAGGACGTGGAAGAGATCGGTGCCGCTGCGCCAGATCGTCCAGGAGGTGGCGCCCGCCGCGCGGATGGCGGCGGTGAGCTCGGCGGGCACCTCGCGGTGCACGGTGTCGTACTCTGCGACGCGGTCGGCGCGCACCTTGGTGTGCAGGGCGATTCTCACGCGTGCTCCTCTCCGGGGACGGGGACAGGGACAGGGACAGGGACGGGTGCACCGGCGGGCAGCAGCCCTTCGGCGCGGGCTTCCTGCCAGAAGCCGCCGGGCACTGCGGCTGCGAACTGCGTTGCGGCGTCGCGGACTTCGCGGTCCGAGCGGGCGCCCACGAGGACGGTGGCCACCGCCGGGTGGGCCAGGGGAAAGGCCAGGGCCGCCGCCCGCAGCGTGGTGCCGTGCCGTTCCGCCATGGCCTTCAGGCGGCGGGCGCGGTCCAGGAGGGCGCCGGGTGCCCTCGTGTAGTCGTACGTCGCGCCGGGGCGGGGGTCGGCGAGCAGGCCCGAGTTGAAGACGCCGCCGATGACCACCGCCTTGCCGTGCTCCTGCGCCGCGGGGAGCAGTTCGGCGAGGGCGCTCTGGTCCAGGAGCGTGTAGCGGCCCGCGCACAGCACGGCGTCGACGTCCGTGTCGCGGAGGAAGCGGGTGAGCATCGCCGTCTGGTTCATGCCCGCGCCGATCGCGCCGACCACGCCCTCCGAGCGCAGCCGCTCCAGGGCGGGATACCCCTCTCTGAAGGCCTGTTCCGCGTGGTCGTCCGGGTCGTGGAGGTAGACGACATCGACGCGGTCGAGGCCGAGGCGGGTCAGGCTCGCCTCCAGGGAGCGGCGGATGCCGTCCGCGCTGAAGTCCCAGACCCGGCGGTGCGTCGCGGGCACGGCGAAGCCGTGCGCGAGGTCGTCGCCCACGGACCCCTCCCCCGCCTCTTCGAGGAGGCGGCCCGCTTTGGTCGACAGGGCGTACGTCTGGCGCGGGCGGGCCCGCAGCGCCTCGCCCAGTCTGCGCTCGGACAGGCCGATGCCGTAGTGCGGTGCGGTGTCGAAGTAGCGCAGGCCCGCCTCCCAGGCCGCGTCGACGGCGGCGGCTGCCTCCGCGTCGGTGACCGGCGTGTAGAGGTTGCCGAGGCCGGCGGCGCCGAAGGACAGCTCGCTCACCTCGACGCCGCCGGATCCGAGGGTGCGCCGGGCCATGCCGCTCATTGGCCCGCCGGGCGCAGCCGCAGGCCCTGCATTCCGCCGTCGACGGCGAGCGCGGTGCCGGTGGTGGCGCCGGAGAGGGGGCTCGCGAGGTAGGCGATCGCGCCCGCGACCTCGTCCGCCGAGACGAGGCGTCCGGTCGGCTGGCGGGCTTCGAGCGCGGCACGCTCGGCCGCCGGGTCGGGCGCGGCGTCCAGGAGGCGGCCGACCCACGGGGTGTCCACGGTGCCGGGGTTGACGCAGTTGACGCGCACTCCCTCGCGCACGTGATCGGCGGCCATGGCGAGCGTCAGGGAGAGCACCGCGCCCTTGGACGCCGAGTACAAGGCGCGCTGCGGCAGACCCGCGGTCGCGGCGATCGAGCAGGTGTTGACGATCGCCGCACGGGTGGAGACGCGCAGGTGCGGCAGGGCGGCGCGCGTGGTGCGCACGATCCCGAGGACGTTCACGTCGAGCACCTTGTGCCACTGGTCGTCGCCGTTGTCCTCGACGGTGCCCTGCGCGCCGATCCCCGCATTGTTGATCAGTACGTCGAGTCCGCCGAGGTCCGCCACCGCGGCGGCGACGGCTTCGCGTACCGAGGCGTCGTCCGAGACGTCGGCGCGGTGGCCGGTGAGGGGCTTTTGCACGCTGTCCGGGTCCAGGTCGAGCACCGCGACCCGGGCTCCGCGCGCGGCGAGGAGCTCGGCCGTGGCCCGCCCGATACCGGAGGCTCCGCCGGTGACCAGGGCCGTCAGGCCGTCAAAATCGCGGGCGTCCGTCATGCGGCTGCTCCTTTGCCGTGCGCGAGATCGGCGGCCCAGAAGGCGCCGTCCGGATAGGTGAATTCGGCGAGGGACTCGGGCCGCATGGCGGCCGAGAAGCCCGGCGCGGCGGGCGCCAGGTAGTGGCCCTCGCGCAGCACGACCGGGTCGATGAAGTGGTCGTGGAGATGGTCGACGTACTCGATGACGCGGTTCTCGGTGGTGCCGGTCAGCGCCACGTAGTCGAACATCGACAGATGCTGGACGAGTTCGCACAGGCCGACCCCGCCCGCGTGCGGGCAGACCGGGATGCCGAACCTGGCCGCGAGCAGCAGGATCGCCAGGTTCTCGTTGACGCCGCCGACGCGGGCGGCGTCGATCTGCAGGACGTCGATGGCGCCCGCCTGGAGGAGCTGCTTGAACACGATGCGGTTCTGCACGTGCTCGCCGGTGGCGACCTTGACCGGGGCGACCGCCTTGCGGATCGCCGCGTGGCCGAGGACGTCGTCGGGACTGGTGGGTTCCTCGACCCAGTACGGGTCGAACTCCGCGAGGGCGCGCGTCCACTGCACGGCCTCGTCGACGTTCCAGCGCTGGTTGGCGTCGATGGCCATCCGGATGCCGGGTCCGATGGCCGCACGGGCGGTGCGGCAGCGGCGTACGTCGTCCGCGAGGTCCGCGCCGACCTTCAGCTTGATCTGGGTGAAGCCGTCCGCCACGGCCTGGCGTGCGAGGCGGGTCAGCTTCTCGTCGCTGTAGCCGAGCCAGCCCGGCGACGTCGTATAGCCGGGGTAGCCGTGCTCGCGCAGCAGGGCCTCGCGCTCGGCGGCTCCCTGTCTGCCCGACCGGAGGAGATCCAGGGCCTCTTCGGGAGTGAGGGCGTCGGCGATGTAGCGGAAGTCGATCTGGGAGACCAGCCACCGCGGCTCCGCGTCGGCGAGGAACCGCCACAGCGGCTTGCCCGCGCGCTTGGCCGCCAGATCCCACAGGGCGTTGACGACGGCGCCGATGGCCATGTGCATCACGCCCTTCTCGGGCCCGAGCCAGCGCAGCTGGCTGTCCCCGATCAGGTCGCGGTTCAACGTCCCCGGATCGGCGCAGAGTTCCTCGACGGACCGGCCGAGCACATGGTGGCGCAGCGACTCGATGGCGGCGACCTGGACGTCGTTGCCGCGCCCGATGGTGAAGGTGAAGCCGTGCCCCTCCAGGCCGTCGTCCGCGTCGGTGCGCAGGATCACGTAGGCGGCGGAGTAGTCGGGGTCCGGGTTCATCGCGTCGGAACCGTCGAGCTCCCGCGAGGTGGGGAACCGTACGTCATAGGTGTCGACCGCGATGATGCGGGCGGAGGTCGGGGACACAGGAGACCTTTCCGGAAAGGGGCAAGGAGGCGTGCGACGGCGGGGAACCCGGAGCGGGGTCAGTCCTGTGCGCGGCCGGTGGTGACGCGCGCGATCATCAGGGCGACCAGGATGATTCCGCCGTAGATGGCCTGGATCCAGAAGGAAGGCACCTGGGCGAGGGTGAGCAGGTTCTGTACGACGCCGAGCAGCAGGACGCCGGTGAGGGCGCCGAACATGGTGCCCTTGCCGCCGTCGAGGCTGATGCCGCCGATGACGGCGGCCGCGAACACCGTGAAGATCATGTTCTGGCCCTGGTTGGCGTTGATCGCGCCGACGTAGCCGGTCTGCATCAGTCCGCCGACGGCGGCAAGCGTGCCGGCCACGACGAACACGCCGAGCATCACGCGCTCGACGCGGATACCGGCGGCACGGGCCGCGTCCGCGTTGCCGCCGATGGCGTACAGCGCGCGCCCCACCCGGTGGTACTTGAGGACGAAGCCCGCGACACCGAAGGCGACGGCGGCCAGCCACACCGAGAGCGGGATGGTCAGGAACGTGGAGGTGGCCAGGGTGTAGAAGGCGTCCGGCATCCCGAAGAGCGTCTTGCCCTTGGTCGCCCCGACGAGCAGGCCGCGCAGGACGATCAGCATGGCGAGCGTGACGATGAACGCGTTGAGCTTGAGCTTCACCACGAGGATGCCGTTGAAGGCGCCGATGACCGCGCCGACGACGAGGATCGCCAGCAGCGCCACGGCGGCGGGCATCTCGGTGCCGAATCCGGCCTGCGCGGCGGGCAGTACGAGCAGCGCGCCGACGGCGGGCGCGATGCCGACGACCGATTCGAGGGACAGGTCGAACTTGCCGGTGATGAGGACGAGCGATTCGGCGAGCACGACCATGGCGAGGGCGGCCGAGGCGCCCAGGATGGAGATGAGGTTGCGCTCCGTGAGGAACGAGTCGTTCACCAGGGTGCCGAGCAGCATGAGCAGCAACAGGGCTGGTACGAGCGCGAGTTCGCGAGCCCGGCGGAGCAGCACCGAGCGCGCCTGGGCGCGGGCGTTGTCGGTCTTCGCCGTCAGGTCCGGTGCGGTCGAGGCCGACGGGGCCTTGGTGTCAGCCACGGTCATTCACTCCTTCTTGCACTCCTTCGGTTTCTGCCGACCGCGCGTTCTCCCCGACGCCCTCGATCGAGGCGATCAGCTCGTGGTCGTGCCAGCCCGCCTGGTGTTCGGCGACCACCCGGCCGTGGAAGAGGACCAGGACGCGGTCACAGCGCCGCAGGTCGTCCAGTTCGTCGGAGACGACGAGGACCGCGGTGCCGTCCTCGCGGGCGTTGTCCATGCGGGCGAGCAGTGACTCCTTGGACTTCACGTCCACGCCCGCGGTGGGGTTGATGAGGACGAGGAGCCGGGGGTCGGAGGCGAGCGCCCTGGCCATGACGACCTTCTGGGCGTTGCCTCCGGAGAGGTCGGACACGGGCTGGTCGGGGCCCTCGGCGTGGATGTCGAGGCGGTCGATGAGCTCTTCGGCGAAGCCGCGTTTGCGCTCGGTGCCGACGAAGCCGTACTTCCCGAGCCGGTCGAGCACGGACATGGTGGCGTTGTCGCCGATCGTCATGCCGAAGACCAGGCCCTGGTCGTGCCGGTCGCGCGGGACGCAGCCGACGCCGGCCCGCAGCGTGGCGGTCACGTCCCCGAACGGCAGGCGCTTGCCGTCGAGTCGGGCGTCTCCGCCGGTCGGTGTGTGCAGGCCCGCGATGGTCTCGGCGAGGTTGATCTTGCCGCTGCCGCTGGATCCCGCGAGCCCGACGACCTCGCCCTTGCGGACGGTCAGGTCGACGTCCGCGTACGAGTCGCTGGTGAGGCCCTCGACGTCGAGCATCACCGGGGCGTCGGCGGGCACCTCGGTGCGGGCGACGGACTCCTCGGCGGCCTTCTTCTCCTGAAGGGCCTCCCCCGCCATCGCCTCGACCAGGGCGGCGCGCGGCAGTTCGGCCACCGGGGCGGTGGTGATCCAGCGGGCGTCGCGCAGGACGGTGACGGTCTGGCAGACCTCGTACACCTCCTGGAGGTGGTGCGAGATGAAGAGAAAAGTGACCCCCGACTCCTGGAGGGCCCGCATGCGGGTGAAGAGGCGCTCGATCTCGCGGTTGTCGAGCTGCGCGGTGGGCTCGTCCAGGACGATGAAGCGCGCGCCGAAGCTGAGCGCCCGCGCGATCTCCACCATCTGCCGGTCCTCGACCTTGAGGTCCGCGGTGCGGGCGTCCGGGTCGACCCGCACGTCCCAGGTGTCGAGCACCTCGGCGGCCTGCGCGCGGAGCCTGCGCCAGCTGATGAAGCCGCCGCGGCCTTCGGGCTGCCGGTTGATGAAGAGGTTCTCGGCGACGGTGAGGTCGGGCACGACGGTCGGCTTCTGGTAGACGCAGGCCACCTTGCGGCGCCAGGCGTCGCGGTCGGCGAGCGGCGGTGCGGGCTCGCCGTCGAAGAGGACGGTGCCCGCGTCCGGCGCCTGGAGGCCGGTGAGGATGGTGACCAGGGTGGACTTGCCCGCGCCGTTGCGCCCGACGAGGGCGTGGGACTCGCCGGGCAGGACGGTCAGCCGGCCGTCCTCCAGCGCGACGGTGGGTCCGTACCGCTTGACGATGCCGGTGGCTTCGACGAGCGCGGTCTGCGCCGTCGGCCCCGGCGTGGGGGGCTTGCTCATCGGCGTACTCATTTGACCGTGTTGCCCCACAGCTTGGAGTCGTCCACGTTCTCCTTGGTGACCAGGGGCGCGGGCAGCTGGTCCTCGAGGATGCCGCTGGGCAGCTTCACGATGGTGGAGTCGTGGTCGGTCGGGCCCGGCTTGAACTTCTCCCCCTTCATCGCGGCCTTGATGTAGTACATCCCGTACTTGGCGTACGCGTCGGCGGGCTGCGAGACGGTGGCGTCGATCTGGCCCTTGCGGATGGCGTCGAACTCCTGCGGGATGCCGTCGTTCGAGATGACGGTGATGTGGCCCTTCTCGCCGGTCTTCTTCAGCATTCCCTTGGACTTCAGGGTCTGCAGGGTGGGGGCGAGATAGACACCGCCCGCCTGCATGTAGATGCCCTTGATGTCGGGGTTGGAGTTGAGCAGCGTGTCCAGCTTGGAGGCGGCCGTGTCGGACTCCCACTTGGCGGGGATCTCCAGGACCTCGAGCTTCGGGTACTTCTTCTTCACGCAGGTGCGAAACGCCTCGGAGCGCTCGCGGCCGTTGACGGACGCGAGGTCTCCCATGATCTGGACGACCTTGCCGGTCTTGACCTGCTTGCCGAGGTAGTCGCAGGCCTTCTCGCCGTACGCGACATTGTTGGCGCGCACCACCATCGCGACCTTGCCCTTCTCGGGAGCGACGTCGACGGCGACCACGGGCACGCCCTTGCGCTCGGCCTGGTCGAGACCGGCGGAGATCGCGGCGCTGTCCAGGGGCGCGACGACGAGGCCCTTGACGCCCTGGTTGAGCTGGTTGTTGATGTCGGTGATCTGCTGCGAGGGGTCGCTGTTGGAGTTGACCGTCTTGTTCGTGTCGACGTCCTCGGACTTCGCCATCTTCGGCACGTAGTCGTTGTACGACTGCCAGAACGGCGAGGTCAGCAGGGGCAGGATCACCCCGACTTTGCCCTCTCCGCCCTCGCCGCCGGCGGGGGCCGCGTTGTCCGTCGTACTGCCACATGCCGTGAGCACGAGGGACGCGCAGGCCGCCGCGGCGGCGATCCGCGCCGCCCGCGGAGTCCCCGCCCTGCTGGACCTGTTGCGCACTGTTCTGCCGGCCATCTGACGGCTCCTCATCGAAGGTGATGCGAACGTGGATCGGGCGACTGATGGCGAATATTTATCAGACCACTTGGCTCTCACAACACCCTCCGTCGCCAAGTTTTCCTGGTTTTAGGCCGTAGTGGTCCGACCACATCTCTGGTTAGACTGCGGCGCACTCGGCTAGTGGAGGAGCGTCACGTGGACCAGACCGCCCCGCAGAAGGGCACCGTGACCGGGCGGGCCATCGAGCAGATCAAGGCGATGATCGGCGAGGGCCGCCTGGAGCCGGGCCAACGCCTGCCCACGGAACGCGACTTGGCCGCACAGCTGGGCATCTCGCGCAGCTCCATGCGGGAGGCGATCCGCGCGCTCACGGTGATGGGCGTCCTGGAGGCCCGGCACGGCTCGGGCATCTACGTCACGCAACTGGAGGCCGGGGATCTCCTGGAGACCTTCGGAGTGGTGGCCGACCTGTCGCGCGGACCGCGCCTGGTGGAACTCCTGGAGGTGCGCAGGGTCCTGGAATCCACGGCGACGGCGCTGGCGGCGGCACGCATCACCCCGGACCAACTGGCCGACGTGGAAAAACACTTGGAGGCGATGAACGCCACGGAGGACCCGGAGGAGATCCTCTCCCACGACCTGGCGTTCCACCGCACGATCGCCTTCGCGGCGGGCAACGACACGATGGCGGCCATCCTGGAGGGCCTCTCCTCACGCACGTTCCGCGCCCGGGTATGGCGCGGCTACCAGGAGGAGGACGCCTTCGAACGCACCCGCCGCGAACACGCCCGCATCCACCGCGCCCTGGTGTCCCGCGACCCGGAAGCGGCCAGAGCCGCGGCGGCGGCACACGTGGGCGAGGTGGAGGAGTGGCTGCGGGCGCAGTTGGACGGGTAGGAGCGTCCGAAGCCGCGCCCGACTGCGGGGTCAGGACCGCCGTACCGCCACCACGTCGATCTCCACCAGGATGTTCATCAAGTCCGAGCCCACCGTCGTGCGGGTCGGGTAGGGGGGCGTGAAGAAGTGTTCGTAGGCCTCGTTGAACTCCTCGAAGTCCCGGTGCAGGTGTTGCAGGTGGACCGTTGTCTTGACCACGTCCGACAGTGTCAGGCCCTGCGCCCCGAGTACCGCCTGGACGTTGCGCAGGACCTGGGTCGTCTGGGCGCCGACCGTTTCGGCGACGGCGCCCGTGGCCGGGTCCTGGGGGCCGAAGCCTGCCGTCCAGACGAAGCCGGAGGCCTCGATGCCCTGGCTGTAGGCGCCGGCGGGCCGCGGGGCCTCGGCTGTGCGGATCTCGGTCATCCGGTCAGGTCTCCCTCGCGGTCGTTGACTGCCGCGTAGTGGCGCAGTTTGTCCTCGTCGACGGTCACGCCCAGGCCGGGGCCCTGTGGCACGGTCAGACTGCCCGCGTTCAGTTCGAGCGGCTCGATGATGTCGTCGGCGTGGAGGTAGTACATGGAGTCGATGGCCCGGTTGAGGACCGGTGTGCTGGCCACCACCGCCAGATGCGCGGCGGTGGCGATGCCCAGCTCGCCGCCGCTGTGCAGGTTCATGCCCAGGCCGAAGGTCTCGCAGTGCGCGGCCAGGGCCTTGGTCGGTGCGATGCCGCCCCACTTGTAGACGTCACCGTGGATGATGTCGACGGCCCGCAGCCGCATCGCCGGTGCGAAGTCCTCGAAGCGGACCACGCACATGTTGGTGCACAGCGGGATGCGGACCTGCGCGTGGACCTGGCTCATGCCCTCGATCCCGACGCAGGGGTCCTCCAGGTATTCGAGATTCAGGTCCTCCAGGGCCCGCCCCGCGCTCACCGTGTCCGGCACCGACCAGGCCGCGTTCGGGTCGACCCGCAGTTTGACGGCGGGCAGTGCCGCGCGGATGGCGCGCAGGATCCGGACGTCGCCGTCGATGTCCGTCGTGCCCTTCAGCTTCACCGCACGGAAGCCGCCCTCAGAGACGACCTTGACGGTGTGCTCGGCCAGCGCCTGGCCGAGTGCCTCACCGGTCGCGCCGCCCGCGTCCGCGCGCGTGATCAGCGCCGTCAGCGGCACCTGGTCGCGCACCGCCCCGCCGAGGAGTTCGGTGACCGAGTGGCCGCTGGCCTTGCCCATCAGGTCCCAGCAGGCCACGTCGAGGGCGGCGATGGCCGCGTAGCCGAGGTAGCCGTGGAAGAACGGCACCATGTGCTGCTTGCGATGGAAGGCCTCAAGAGCGAAAGGGCTGGTGCCTATGAGGTCCTGCGCGAGTTTGCGGACGAGCGCGGCGACCGGCTGCCCCCACATCGTCTCGCCCCAGCCGACCAGACCGTCGTCGGTGCGGATCCGCACCACCGTGCGGGTCTCGCCGGTCTTGGTCTCGAAGGAGCTGGTGAACGGATTGGTCAGGGGCAGGTTGACGACCTGCACATCAACATCGGTGATCTTCATGGTTCTCCTCGCTACGTGATCGTTCACTTGCTCCCGGGCCGCGTCGCCGCGTCGAAGGCACGGATCGCCTCCGCCAGCTGCGCCGCCCGCGCGTCGAGCAGCCGCCCGCCCCGCTCCCCGTCGGCGCCGGAGGGATCGTCCGTGGCCCCGCCGACCCGCTCCCATTCGCCGTACCGCTCCACGCTCAGTCCCGGGTGCGGCGGCCGGTCGAACAGGGGCGGCGGCTGCACCGGCTCCCGCACCGGCAGCGGGGTCCTGACCAGGTCCGGGTGCGCGGCCAGCATCAGGGAGGTCTCGAACCAGCCCGCATGGCCCGGCGTCACCTCGGGGCGCCCCGCTTCGTCGCCCTCGCCGAGGCTCCAGTACGAGCAGGCGGCCAAGGCGACGTCCGTGTGCAGGGCGAACTCCTTGATGGCCAGGCGCATCACCTCGTCGTTGCCGCCATGACCGTTGACGATCATGATGCGGTCGAATCCGCTGCGGCTCAGCGAGCCGAGGATGTCGCCGAGCACCGCGCCGAGCGTCGCCGCGGACAGCGAGACCGCGGCGGCGAAGAGGTGGTGCGGACTGTGCCCGTACGGCAGCACGGGCAGCCGTACGACCCGGGGTCCGTCGTCCCCGAGCAGCTGCGCCGCGCGGTCCGTGACGGCGCTCGCGAGCAGGGTGTCCGTGCCCATCGGCAGATGCCCGGCATGCTGTTCCTGGGAGCCGATGGGCAGCAGCGCGATGCCGCCGCGCCCCGCCTCCCGTGTCTGGCGCCAGGTGAGCTCGGTCAGGTCAAGCACCGGTCTGTCTCCTCGGATCGTGCCGTGGCAGAGTCTGCGCATGGCTGTTGAACGTCCCCCGCTGCGCCTTGTCCCCGACCCGGCGCCGCGGCCACCTGCACCGCGCCCGGCCCTCGGCGCGGTGGAGGTGCTGCCCGGAGTGGTCCGGGCAGCGCTGGTCTCGCGCGCGGGCAAGCTGCTGCACCGCACCGAGACGGCCTTCGACGCGAGCGGCCCGCGCCGTTGCGTGGACAGCGCCCTGCGGGAAGCGGCCGGGGCATGCTTCGCCGGGCCCGGCCGCACGCCGGACGGCATCGGAGTCGCCGCGGCGGGCCTGGTGGACCCGGAGACGGGCACCGTCCTGGAGGCCAACGACGTACCCGCCCTGCACGGCTACCCGGTGGCGGCCGTGCTGCGTGACCTGGTCGGCGTGCCCGTCCATGTCGAGCACCGGGCCCGCCTCCAGGTCCTGGGCGACCGCTGGTTCGGGGCGGGCCGCGGCCGCCGCACCTTCGCCTCGGTGTCGACCGGCGAGGTCCTCGGGGTCGGGATTCTCTACGAGGGCGCGGTGCTCGCCCCGCACGGCGGCCGCAGCGGCGCCCATATGACGGTGGCGGCCAGTGGCGAGACCTGCACCTGCGGGGCGCGCGGCTGCTGGAAGACCATGGCGACCACCCGCTGGCTGCGGCAGCGGGCGCGGTCCGCGGGTCTGACCGGGGTGGAATCCCTCGCGGACCTCGCGGACGGGACCGATGCGGCGGCCCGCGCGCTCGTCGAGGAGTACGCGGACAATCTCGCCCTCGGCCTGGTCAACGTGCAGCAGCTCTTCGCACCGGGCCTGTTCGTGCTGCACGGCGAGGCCCGCGAGGGCGGTGAGCCGTTCCGGGCCCGCATCGAGGAGCGGCTGCGCCGCGACACCGCCTGGTCGACCGCCGAGCCGCCGCGCGCTCTGCTGGGCGAGGTGGGCCCGGACGACGTGGCGCTGCTCGGCGGCGCCGGCCTCGTCCTGACGCACGGGTAGCCCGGCCCGCACTGCTCCCCTCACCGGGCCCTCGCCGTCCGCCGGGTGCGGTAGCCGTCGGGGCGTGGCACCGCGGCGAGCAGCTCCCTCGTATAGGGGTGCTGGGGATGCTTGAGGACGGCGTCCGCGGTGCCGCTCTCGACGATCCGGCCCTGGCGCATGACGGCCACCCGGTCGGCGACCTGCTGCACGACGGCCAGATTGTGCGAGACGAACACATAGGTGAGGCCGAGTCGCTGCTGAAGTTCGGTGAGCAGGTCGAGGACCTGGGCCTGCACCGAGACGTCGAGTGCGCTGGTCGGCTCGTCCAGGACCACGAGGCGTGGCTCGGGCGCGAGCGCGCGGGCGATGGAGATGCGCTGGCGCTGGCCTCCGGAGAATTCGTGCGGATAGCGGTCCTGCAATCCGGAGTCTAGGCCGACCCGCGTCAGAAGCTCCCCCACCCGCTCGCGCAGCCGTGCCCTGTTCCGCCGGCCCCGGTAGGAGGCGTCGTGGGTGACGAGGGGTTCGCCGACGATGTCGGTGATGCGCAGGCGCGGGTTCATGCTGGAGTAGGGGTCCTGGAGCACCACCTGCATGTGGGCGCGCATCCGGCGCAGTTCGGCGGCGGGCAGCGCGGCCAGGTCGCGGCCCTCGAACCGGACGCTGCCCGCGGTCGGCTCGGTGAGCGCCAGGAGCAGCCGGGTCAGGGTGGTCTTGCCGGACCCGGACTCGCCGACCAGGGCGAGCGTCTCGCCCTCGGTGACGGTCAGCGAGACGTCGTCGACGGCGACGGTCACGCCCTGGCCGGATCCGAACTCCTTGCGCAGGTCGGTCAGTTCGAGCAGCGTCGTCATGCCGGCTCCAGTCGGGGGGTCGCGGCGAGCAGGCGCCGGGTGTAGTCCTGCTGCGGGTCCTCGAAGACATCGGCGACGTGGCCGCTCTCCACGACACGGCCGTGGTGCATCACCACGACCCGGTCGGCCGTCTCGGCGACCACGCCCAGATCGTGGGTGATCAGTACGACGGCCATGCCGTGCCGCTCGCGCAGTTCGTCGAGGAGTTCGAGGATCTGGCGCTGCACGGTGACGTCGAGGGCGGTGGTCGGCTCGTCGGCGATGAGGACCCGGGGTCGTCCGACGAGCGCGGTGGCGATCATCACGCGCTGTCGCAGGCCGCCGGAGAGTTCGTGCGGGTACTGGCGGGCGCGGCGCCCGGGCTCGGGGATGCCCACCTCGCCGAGCGCGCGTACCGCCTCCTTGCGGGCCTCGGCGCGGGAGGCGCCCCGGTGCCGCTGGAGAACCTCGGCGACTTGGTGGCCCACCCGCTGGAGCGGGTCGAGGCTGGTCATCGGGTCCTGGAAGATCATGGCGATGTCGTTGCCGCGGACCGACCGCAGCTGCTTCTCGGACAGGGCGAGCAGATCGCGGCCGTCGAGGCGGATCTCGCCGCCGGTGTAGACGCACGGCGGTTCGGGGTTGAGCCGCAGCACGGAGAGCAGGGTGGCGGACTTGCCGCTGCCCGATTCGCCGACCACGGCCAGGGTTTCGCCCGCGTGCAGGTCGAGGCTGACGCCGCGTACGGCGTGCACCGGGCCGGAGCCGAGCCGGAAGTCGACGGACAGGTCCTTGATCTGGAGGAGAGGGGTCATCGGCGGTACGCCTTCGGGTCTGCGACGTCCCGCAGGGCGTCGCCGGTGATGTTGACGGACAGCGAGGTGAGCATCAGGGCGAGTCCGGGGAACACGGCGATCCACCAGGCGGTGCCGAGGTACAGCTGGCCGTCGGCGAGCATCGCGCCCCAGGTCACGGTCTCCTTGGGGACGCCGAGCCCCAGATAGCTGAGCGAGGCCTCGGCGACGATGGCGGCGGCGATGTGCAGGGTGCCGATGGTGGCGAGGGGCGCCATCACGTTGGGCAGGAGGTGGCGGCGCAGGATGGTGAAGTCGCGTACGCCGGTGGCGCGGGCCTGGGTGATGTAGTCGCGCGAGCGCAGCGAGAGCACCTCGGCGCGCACCACCCGTGCGTAGGAGACCCAGCCGGTGAAGCCGAGGACGAGCACCACGTTCCACAGTCCCGAGCCCAGGAAGCCGACGATGGCGAGCGCCAGGAGCAGGGAGGGGAAGGCCAGTTGGATGTCGGCGGCCCGCATCAGGAGCCGGTCGAACCGGCCGCCGCGGTAGCCGGCGAAGAGGCCGCAGGCGGCGCCCGCGACTCCGGCGAGCAGGGCCGCGCCGACGCCGACGAGCAGCGAGATGCGTGAGCCGTAGATGACCCGGGAGAGCAGGTCGCGGCCGAGCTGGTCGGTGCCGAGGGGATGGCTGCCGCTGCCGCCGTCCTGCCAGGCTGGCGGCTTGAGCCGGACGAGGAGGTTCTGGGCGGCCGGGTCGTGGGGTGCGAGCAGCGGGGCGAACACCGCGGCCAGCACCATCAGGGCGAGGACGCCGAGTGCGACGGCGGCCAGGCGGTTGCGCAGCAGCGTGCGCAGGGCGGCGGATCGTATGAGGGGTGTCTTCGCGGGCGGCAGGGGTGCGGCGGCCGTCTCGTCGGACATCTGAGGGGTGGTGGTCATCGCTGGGCCCGCACTCTCGGGTCGAGGAGGCTGTAGGACAGGTCGACGAGCAGATTGACGAGGACGAAGGCCGCCGCGAAGAAGAGGACCGCCGCCTGCACCATCGGGAAGTCGCGGTGCGAGATGGCCTCGACGGTGAGCCGTCCGATGCCGGGCCAGGAGAAGACCTGCTCGGTGAGGATGGCGCCGCCGAGCAGTCCGCCGAACTCCAGGCCGACCACGGTGACGGTCGGCAGGGCCGCGTTGCGCAGTCCGTGGGCGAGGACCACCTTGCCGGGGCTGAGGCCCTTGGCGCGCGAGGTGCGGATGTGGTCGGAGCCGAGCACGTCGATGAGGGAGGAGCGCAGCAGTCTGGCGATGACGGCGACCGAGTAGACGGACAGGGTGATGGCCGGGAGCACCAGATGGGCGAAGGTGCCGTAGCCGGACGCGGGCAGCGCCTTGAGCTGTACGGAGAAGACCAGGATGAGCAGGATGCCGATCCAGAACGGCGGCGTCGACTGGCCGAGCAGGACGGCGGTCATCACGGAGGTGTCCCCGGCACGGCCGCGCCGCATCGCCGCGTAGATCCCCGCGGGCACCGCCACCAGGAGCGTGATCACCATGGCGCCCAGCGCGAGCTGGAGGGTGGCGGGCAGCCGTTCCGCGAGCACTTCTGCGACCGGGCGGCCGTGTACGAGCGAGTCGCCGAGGTCGAAGTGGAGCAGGCCCCACAGGTAGTCGCCGTACTGCGCGATCAGCGGCTGGTCCAGGCCGAGTTGGGCGCGCAGGGTGTTCTCCTGGGCCTGTGTGGCATCCGGCGGCAGGAGCTGCGTGACCGGGTCGCCGGAGAGGCGTACGAGGAGGAAGGCGATGGTGGCGACGGCGAACAGGACGCCGAGCGCGGTACCCAGGCGTGCCGCGATCTGCCGCAGCAGGGGTGGCACGGCCACTGTCCGGCCCGTCATGGCCGCGGTCCGGCTCATCGGGAAACCTCCGCGCTCTCCATGGCCAGAGCGCCGTTGACGATGGGGGTCCACTGGGCGCGGGTGGTGCGCGCCAGGATGATGTCCTGCTGGTAGAGCGGCACGAACGGCGCCTCGTCGAGCATGAGTTGCTGGAGCGCGGAGAACGCCTTGGTGCGCTCCTGCGGGCTGACGGACAGTTCCTCGGCGTCGATGAGATGGTCGGCGCGCTCGGATTTCCAGCGGCTCTGGCGCCGGTCGCCGCGCACGATGGACTGGAGCATGCTGCTGCCGTCGAGCGTCCACACGGAGCTGGCGGCGAGGTACAGCGGTCCGAGCGCGTGCCGGTTCTTCGAGGTGAGGCGCGAGGAGAAGGTGCCGGGGTCGAGGAGTTCGACGCGGGCCCGTATGCCCACGCGGGCAAGGAGCCCCGATATGGCCTCGGCGACCTGGGCGTCGGTGTTGGACGCGGTGAGGGTGGTGGAGAAGCCGTCGGGGTGTCCCGCGTCGGCGAGGAGTCTGCGTGCGGTGCGCAGGGAGCGGCGGTAGGGCCGCAGCGACGCGTCGAACCCGAAGGTGCCGTGCGGGATCATGGCGGGCACCTCGCGGGCCTTCCCGTCGAGCACGGCATCGATGAGCAGGGGCACGTCAACAGCGTGGTTGAGTGCCTGGCGCACCCTGCGGTCGCGCAACGGCCCCACCTGCGTGTCGAGGTTGAGGTAGGCGGTCCGGGTGCCGGGGTGGTTCTCCAGCTCCACGCCGCCGTATCCGGAGAGCTGCCGTGCGGCGTCCGGGGTGAGCCCGGTGACCAGGTCCACCTCGCCGCTCTGGAGGGCCGCGAGCGCGGATGCCGGGTTGGGCAGCGGGGTGAAGACGAGTTCCTCGACGTCCGGAGTGCCGTGGAAGTGCCCGGTGTTGCGCCGCATCGTCAGCTCGCGGTCGCGCCGCCAGCTCGTGAAGCGGAAGGGCCCGGTACCCACGGGATGGCGGGCGAAGTCCTCGTCACCGGCCTTCGCGATGTGCTTCGGCGGCACCACGACACCGCCGAACAGCGAGAGCTTGGCGGGCAGGATCGGGTCGTGCTGGCTGGTGTGGATGTCCACGGTGTGCGCGTCGACGACGGACACGCGCTTCACGTAGCGCAGTTCGACGATCGGCGAGCGGGTCGCCGGATCGAGGATCCGCTCGATGCTGAACTTGACGGCCGCCGCGTCGCAGGGCTCGCCGTTGTGGAAACGCACGCCCCGGCGCAGCTTGAAGCGCCAGGTGGTCCTGGAACGTGCGGACCACGAGAGCGCGAGGCGGGGCGCGAGCCGGCCGCGGGCGTCGCGTGCGGTCAGGGTGTCGAAGATGTTGATCAGGACGTTCATGGTGATCATGTCGCCCTGTTTGTGCGGATCGAGGGTCGAGGGGTCCTCGGCCTGCGCCACCCGCAGCACCCCGCCGCGCACGCCGCCGGTCCCGGCCCCGCAGCCGGTGAGCGCCACGGGAACGGCGAGAGCGGGAGCGGCAAGTGCTCCCAGCCGCAGGGCTCCACGACGTGACATACCTGGATGGGTCACGCGCCACGCACCCTTTCAATGTTCCATCGAACAGTACGATCGTTCCGTTCACCGGAACGCGGTTGGGTTAAGCTAAGCG
>NZ_JBNNJZ010000113.1:0-19517 GCF_050270335.1 Streptomyces sp. NPDC059900 | reverse complement strand
CCAGACGGGCCGCCCCGCGCGGGCGGAGACGGCGACCACCGCTTCGGGCAGGGAGCGATCGCCGGGGCTGCCGAAGATGCGGTTGACGCATGCCGGGTAGTACACGGCACTGGCGCCCGCGCGCGGGGTGCGCGGCAGCTTGCGGGCGGGCGCGCCGGGGATGCCGGGCAGCCACTCGGGGACCAGATCGGGGCGCACGGCCTTGCGCGCGGCGCGCGTGACCGAGGTCAGGAGCCGGTCGCTGATCCGGTCGGCGGCGCCCACCGCGAGCCGGGCGGCGGCTTCGACCGCCTTGAAGTTTTTGGCGGTGAACGCGGCTGCCTTCTCCTCGCGCGGCGAGTGCCGTGCGTGGCGGAAGTCCTTCATCAGGGCGCCGGTGTCGATGCCCACCGGGCAGGCCAGCTTGCAGGTCGAGTCGCCGGCGCAGGTGTCCACGGCGTCGTATCCGTACGCCTCGACCAGGCCGTCCTCGACCGGGGAGCCGGCGGCCTGGCGCATCATTTCGCGGCGCAGCACGATCCGCTGGCGCGGGGTGGTCGTCAGGTCCTCGCTGGGGCAGGTCGGTTCGCAGAAGCCGCACTCGATGCAGGGGTCCGCGATCAGCTCCACCTTGGGGATGGTCTTCAGGCCGCGGAGGTGGGCCTTGGGGTCGCGGTCCAGGACGATGCGCGGCGCGAGCACGCCGTCCGGGTCGATGACCTGCTTGGTGCGCCACATCAACTCCGTGGCCTTGGTGCCCCATTCGAGCTCCAGGAAGGGGGCGATGTTGCGGCCCGTCGCGTGCTCGGCCTTCAGCGAGCCGTCGAAGCGTTCGACGGTCAGCCGGCAGAAGTCGTCCATGAACGCGGCATAGCGCTCCACGTCCGCCGGCAGGGCCGCGTCGAAGGCGAGCAGGAAGTGCAGATTGCCGTGCGCGGCGTGTCCCGCGACGGCCGCGTCGAAGCGGTGCCGGGTCTGGAGTTCGAGGAGGGCTTCGCAGGCGTCGGCCAGGCGTGAGGGCGGCACCGCGAAGTCCTCGGTGATCAGTGTCGTCCCGGAGGGGCGCGAGCCGCCGACCGCCGTGACGAAGGCCTTGCGCGCCTTCCAGTAGCTCCCGATCGTCTTCGGGTCGCGGGTGAAGGCGTTGGTCACCGAGGCGACCGGCGCGACGAGTTCGAGGCCCTGGACGACCTTGGCGGCCGCCGCTTCGTACGCCTCCTGGCCCGCCTCGTCCGGTGCGCGGAACTCCACCAGGAGCGCGGCCGTGGACTTCGGGAGGCGGGCCCAGTCGGCGGGCACCCCGGCCACGCTGGTCGAGGCGCGCAGGGTGTTGCCGTCCATCAGCTCGACGGCCAGCGCGCCCGCTTCGTTGAACAGCGGGACCGCTGCCGCGGCGGCGGGCAGGGAGGGGAAGAACAGCAGGGCCGTGGTGACCTGCCGGTCCAGCGGCAGCGTGTCGAAGACGACCTGCGAGATGAAGCCGAAGGTGCCCTCCGAGCCGACCATCAGGCCGCGCAGGATCTCCACGGGGGTCGTGCCGTCCAGGAACGCGTCCAGGCGGTAGCCGTTCGTGTTCTTGATCTCGTACTTGGCGCGGATGCGGGCGGTGAGCTCCTGGTCCGCCTCGATCTCCCGCTTGATCGCCAGCAGGCCCTCGCACAGGGCCGGCTCGGCCTGCGCCAGCTGCGCGTCGGCGTCCGGCTGGGCGGTGTCGACGACCGTGCCCGTCGGCAGGACGAAGGTCAGCGAGGCCACCGTGCGGTACGAGTTGCGGGTGGTGCCCGCCGTCATCCCCGATGCGTTGTTCGCGACGACCCCGCCGATCGTGCAGGCGATGGCGCTCGCCGGGTCGGGGCCGAGCACGCGTCCGTGCCGGGCGAGGGTGGCGTTGGCCCGCAGGATCGTCGTGCCGGGGCCGATGCGGGCCTGCGCGCCGTCCCCGATGACCTCGATGCCCGCCCAGTGCTTGCGCACGTCGACCAGGATGTCCTCGCCCTGGGCCTGGCCGTTGAGGGACGTGCCTGCCGCGCGGAAGACGACCTCGCGGCTCCTGCCGTGCGCGTACGACAGGACGGCGGAGATGTCGTCGATGTCCTCGGCGACGACCACGACCTGCGGCACGAAGCGGTAGGGGCTCGCGTCGGAGGCGTACCGCACGAGGTCGGAGATATTCGTGAGGACCTTGTCCGCGCCCAGGAGCGCGGACAGCTCCGAGCGCAGCGGCTCGGGGGTGCCCGCGGCCTGCCGGTCCGGCACCCGGTCGGGGGCCGGGCCCTCCGTGCGCCGTGCGGGGCGCAGGGCTTCCGGCTTGGGCTCCAGGAACGGCATGAGCTCTCCTCGGCGGGGTCGTGCGGGCGGGTCGGGGCGGGGCGGTCAGCGCTGCCGGAGGGCCGGGGCCGTCAGCAGCGACGGCCTTCCGGCACATCGAACAGTGCGTTCAGCAGGCCGCCCAGCTGCTCGCGCTGCTCGGCGTCCAGTGGGGCCAGGATGTCCTCTGCGGCGGCCCGGCGCGCGCTGCGCAGCTCCCGCAGGGCCTTGCGTCCGGTGTCCGTGAGCTCGATGCGGATCACCCGGCGGTTGGCGGGATCGGGGACGCGGCGCACGTGATCGCTGGCCTCCAGTGCGTCGACCAGGCTGGTCACGGCGCGCGGGACGACTTCGAGGTGCTGGGCGAGGTCGGCCATGCGCGGCGGCGTGTCGTATTGCGCGAGGGTGCGCAGCAGGCGGGACTGGGCCGGGGTGATGCCGATCGGCACCAGATGGCGCTTCTGGATGCGGTGCAGCCTGCGGGTCAGCCGCAGGAGCTGTTCGGCGAGCAGTCCGTCGGCGTCCGGGGTGTCCATGCGGGAACAATATCAGGACCTTGTGCATTGTGAGTATAGGTAACAGTGAGCTATGCTCCCTCAGTCATCGTCGGCCGTATCTCCGGCCGGCGGCCCTCTCGCCTCCCGTAGGAGCCCATGCGTCACGACGAACCCAAGTGGACCCCGCAGCCGCCGGTCCCCGGTCAGGAGGAACAGCCGCGGCAGATCCGCCGCATCCTGCGCCTCTTCCGCCCCTACCGCGCCCGCCTCGCGATCGTCGGCCTGCTGGTCGGCGCCGCCTCGCTGGTCTCGGTCGCCACCCCCTTCCTCCTGAAGGAAATCCTCGACACCGCCATCCCCCAGGGACGGACGGGCCTGCTGAGCCTGCTCGCCCTCGGCATGATCCTCAGCGCGGTCGTCACCAGCGTCTTCGGCGTCCTGCAGACCCTGATCAGCACGACGGTCGGCCAGCGCGTCATGCACGACCTGCGCACCGCGGTCTACGGCCGCCTGCAGAGCATGTCGCTCGCCTTCTTCACCAGGACGCGCACCGGCGAGGTCCAGTCCCGCATCGCCAGCGACATCGGCGGCATGCAGGCGACGGTCACCTCCACCGCCACCTCCCTGGTCTCGAACCTCACCAGCGTGATCGCCACGATCGTCGCGATGCTCGCCCTGGACTGGCGCCTGACGGTCGTCTCGCTGCTCCTGCTGCCCGTCTTCGTGTGGATCAGCCGCCGGGTGGGCCGCGAACGCAAGAAGATAGCCACCCAGCGCCAGAAGCAGATGGCCGCGATGGCCGCGACGGTCACCGAATCGCTCTCCGTCAGCGGCATCCTGCTGGGCCGCACGATGGGCCGCTCCGACTCCCTGACCAGGACCTTCGCCGACGAGTCCGAGCGCCTGGTGGACCTGGAGGTCCGCTCGAACATGGCGGGGCGCTGGCGCATGGCCGTCATCTCGATCGTCATGGCCGCCATGCCCGCCGTCATCTACTGGACCGCGGGCCTGGCCTTCCAGATGGGCGGCCCCACAGTCTCCATCGGCACCCTCGTCGCCTTCGTCTCGCTCCAGCAGGGCCTGTTCCGGCCCACCGTGAGCCTGCTGTCCACCGGCGTCCAGATCCAGACCTCGCTCGCGCTCTTCCAGCGCATCTTCGAGTATCTGGACCTGCCCGTCGACATCACCGAGCCCGAGCACCCCGTGCGCCTGGAGACGATCAAGGGCGAAGTCCGCTTCGAGGACGTCGAGTTCCGCTACGAAGGGGACGAGGGCCAGGGCCGCCCGATCCTCGACGGCATCGACATCACCGTCCCCGCCGGCGCCAGCCTGGCCGTGGTGGGTCCCACCGGCTCGGGCAAGTCCACCCTCAGCTACCTGGTGCCCCGGCTGTACGACGTGACGGGAGGCCGCGTGACCATCGACGGCGTCGACGTGCGCGACCTGGACTTCGACTCGCTGGCCCGCGCGGTTGGCGTCGTCTCCCAGGAGACCTACCTCTTCCACGCCTCGGTCGCCGAGAACCTGCGCTTCGCCAAGCCCGACGCCACCGACGAGGAACTGATCGCGGCGGCGAGCGCGGCCCAGATCCACGACCACATCGCCTCCCTGCCCGACGGGTACGACACGGTGGTCGGCGAGCGCGGCCACCGTTTCTCCGGGGGCGAGAAGCAGCGCCTGGCCATCGCCCGTACGATCCTGCGCGATCCGCCGGTGCTCATCTTGGACGAGGCCACCAGCGCCCTGGACACGCACACCGAGCACGCCGTGCAGGACGCCATCGACGCCCTGTCCGCCGACCGGACGACGCTGACGATCGCCCACCGGCTCTCCACGGTGCGCGGCGCCGACCAGATCGTGGTCCTGGACGCCGGACGCACCGCCGAGCGCGGCACCCACGAGGAACTCCTGGAGCGGGACGGCCGCTATGCCGCCCTGGTACGTCGAGACGCTCAACTTGAGCCCGCGACATGAAAATATGCTCGGTATGTCCGCATTTGCGGGATAATGTGCCCGCATGCTGCAGACCAAGACTCCGCGCCGGGGCACGATTCGACTGACGCGTCGGGGCCGGATCGCCCTGATCGCGACCGGAGCCGTCGTGGCGGCCACCGCCGTGGCGGTGCCGCTGCTGCTCCCGGACGACAGTGCGCGCCCCCAGACACTGACCATCCCCGAGGGCTGGCGCTCCAGCCAGGTGTACGGGGCTGTCGACAAGGCCCTCGAGGTGCCGGCCGGCACCACGAAGAAGGCCATCCCCAAGGCCCGTCTCAAACTCCCCGGCGACGCAAGCGGGAACCCCGAGGGCTACCTCTTCCCGGCCACCTATCCCATCGGCGACCAGTCGACCCCCGAGTCCGTGCTCTCGTACATGGTCAACACGGCCACCAAGAACTTCAGCGGCGGCCAGGTCACCGCGGGCGCCGACCGCAACGCCGTGAACGTCTATCAGACCGTCACCATCGCCAGCATGATCGAAGCCGAGGCGGGCTCCAAGGAGGACATGGGCAAGGTGGCCCGGGTCATCTACAACCGCCTCGAACAGGGCATGCCCCTGCAGATGGACTCGACGATCAATTACGCCCTGAACCGCTCGACGCTGAACACGCGCGACAGCGACACGAAGATCAACAGCCCGTACAACACCTACACGCGCATGGGCCTGCCCCCCACCCCGATCGGCAACCCCGGCGAGGAGGCGATGCGCGCGGCGACCAGCCCGACGCAGGGCGACTGGCTGTACTTCGTGACGGTCAAGCCGGGCGACACCCGCTTCACGTCGAGCTTCGAGGAGCAGCAGAAGAACGTGGCGGAGTTCAACAAGAACAAGAGCAAGGACGGCAAGGACGGCAAGGACGAGAACAAGCAGGCCGGCTAGCGGCCGCTAAACAGCCGGCGGACGCCGGTCACGGCCCTCACGCCGTGACCGGCGCCTGCGCGAGCAGCCGCTGGATGTCCCGCACCGCCGCACGCCCCGCCCGGTTGGCGCCGATCGTGCTGGCCGATGGCCCGTACCCCACCAGGTGGATGCGGGGATCGGCGGCGGCCCTGGTGCCCTCGATGCGGATGCCGCCGCCCGGCTCGCGCAGCCGCAGCGGCGCCAGGTGCTCGATCGCCGCCCGGAATCCGGTGGCCCAGAGAATGACGTCGGCATCCACGCGCCGCCCGTCGTCCCACTCCACGCCGCTCGGCGTGATGCGGTCGAACATCGGGAGCCGGTCGAGCACGCCGTCGGCCCTGGCCTGCCGGATGGCGTCGTTGACGGGCAGCCCCGTCACGGACACCACGCTCTGCGGCGCGAGACCCTGGCGTACCCGCTCCTCGACCATGGCGACGGCCGAGCGCCCCCAGTTCTCGTCGAAGGGGCCCTCGCGGAAGACGGGCGGGCGCCGGGTGACCCAGGTGGTCGCGGCGGCGTACGGAGCGATCTCCATCAGATGCTGGGTGCCCGAAGCACCGCCGCCCACGACGATCACCCGCTGCCCCTCGAAGGCCTCGGGCCCGGGATAGACGGCCGTGTGCAACTGCCGCCCGCGGAAGGTGTCCTGGCCCGGATAGCGCGGCCAGAACGGCCGGTCCCAGGTGCCCGTGGCATTGATCAGCGTGCGGGTGGCCCAGGTCCCGGCCGACGTCTCCACAAGGAGTCGTCCGCCGTGGCCCTCGCGCACCTGGTGGACGTCGACGGGCCGGTGCACCCGCAGGCCGAAGCGGTGCTCGTACTCCTCGAAGTACTCCCGGATGACCTCCGAGGAGGGCCGCGCGGGATCGGCGCCCGTCAGTTCCATGCCGGGCAGTGAGTGCATGCCGTGCACCTTGCCGTAGGTGAGCGAGGGCCAGCGGAACTGCCAGGCGCCGCCGGGGCGAGGGGCGTGGTCCAGGACGACGAAGTCGCGGTCCGGCTCGAAGCCGACCCTGCGCAGGTGGTAGGCGCTGGACAGGCCCGCCTGACCGGCGCCTATGACGAGCGCGTCCACCTCGCGCGCGTCCACCTGTGCATCCGCCTGTTGTGCCGCTGTGTGTGCGGCCGCGTCCCGTACCCCGATGTCGTTCACGCTTCTACTAACTCCATCGGGGCACGGGATCTTCCCCCGCCGGTGTTCGGGTCAGCGCCCGCCCGCCACCAGGAGCGGCGCGCCGCCCGGAGCGGACGCCGCACGCCCGTTCGCCGCGGACGCCGTGCCCGCGTGCGAGGCCGGAATCCGGGGCAGCAGCCCGCGCGCCGCCAGATCCGGGATCACGCCCTCGCCGAACCAGTACGCCTCCTCCAGATGCGGATAGCCCGAGAGCACGAAGTGCTCGACGCCCAGCGCGTGGTACTCCTCGATCCGGTCGGCGACGTCCGCATGGCTGCCGACCAGGGCGGTGCCCGCGCCGCCCCGGACGAGACCGACGCCCGCCCACAGATTCGGCGAGATCTCCAGGTCGTCGCGGGACCCGCCGTGCAGCGCCAGCATCCGCTGCTGGCCGACCGACTCGCTGCGGCCGAGCGCCTGCTGGGCGGCGGCGACGGTGTCCGGGTCGAGGTCGTCGAGCAGCCGGTTGGCAGTCGCCCATGCCTCCGCGGCGGAATCCCGCGAGATGGTGTGCAGCCGGATTCCGAAGCGGACCGTGCGCCCCTGCTCCTCGGCGAGCCCGCGAATCCAGTCGATCTTCTGCTTGACCTGCTCCGGCGGCTCGCCCCACGTCAGATACACATCCGTGTGCCGCGCGGCGACCGGACCGGCCGCCGCCGACGAACCGCCGAAGAAGATCTCCGGCAGCGGGTCCGGCGGCAGCGCGGTGAGCCCGCCCTCCACGTCGTAGTGCTCGCCGTGGAAGTCGAAGGGCTTGCCGCCCCACACACCGCGCACGACGGACAGGAACTCATCGGTACGGGCGTACCGGTGATCGTGGTCGAGATGGTCGCCGAAGCGCCGCTGCTCGGTCGAGTCGCCGCCCGTGACCACGTTCAGGAGCAGCCGACCGCGGGTGATGCGCTGGTACGTGGCCGCCATCTGCGCGGCGAGCACGGGAGAGATGACACCGGGCCGGAACGCCACCAGGAACTTGAGCCGTTCCGTGTGCTGGGCCAGGGCCACCGTCGTCAGCCAGGCGTCCTCGCACCAGGTGCCGGTGGGGGTGAGCACCGCCTCGAAGCCCAACTGCTCGGCGGCTTTGGCGATCTGGATCAGATAGTCGATGTCGGGCGCCCGCACACCGCTGACGGGGGTGACTCGGGAGCGCCTGACGCCGCCGTCGGTGTAGGCGTGCCGGTCGACGAGGGTGCGACCGTCGCCGCCGGTCGGCAGGAACCAGTTGAGGTGGACGGTCATCGTCAGGACTCCTTGGCGTACGAGCGCGGCTTGCTGGTGGAGGGCGGCAGGCTGCCGTTGAAGCGGGTGTCGACGAAGTCGCCGAAGTCCACGCGGCGCGGAATGAGCTTCTGGCCGGTGAAGGTGTCCGCGATCTCCTGCTCGGAGGCGATCACGTTCTTGTCGATGGCCACCGGGACCCGGGTGCCGTTGCTGCGCTTGACGGCGGCGAGCGCGGCCTCGTACGGCAGGCCGGTGTCCTTGGCCCACACCTTCGCCCACGCCTCGGGGTGGTCATAGACCCAGTCCTGGGCCTTGCGCAGCCGCCGCAGGTAGTCGGTGATCGCTGCGGACTTCTTCTTGTCCTTGAGGGAGTCGGGCGCCGCCACCTGGAAGCTGAGGCCGTTCACCAGGCCTTCGCCGTCGGTCAGAATGCGCCCCTTCTTGCTTTCGAGGACCTGCGAGGTGTACGGGTCCCAGACGGCCCAGGCGTCCACCTTGCCGCTGGTGAACGCGGCCAGGGCGTCGGCCGGTTGCAGATACTTGACCTTGACGTCCTTGAGGCCGAGCCCCGCCTTCTTGAGGGAGGCGATGAGCTGGAAGTTCGCCGACGAACCCTGGGTCACGGCGATGGACTTGCCCTTGAGTTCCTCGGTCTTCTTCAGGGACGAGCCGTTGGGCACGAGGATGGCCTCGCCCTTCGCGGAGCCGTGGTACGCGGCCACCGCGGAGATCTTCGATTTCGCTCCGGCGGCGAAGACGGGCGGCGTGTTGCCGACGGCGCCCAGGTCCACGGCCTTGGCGTTGATGGCCTCCAGGAGGGGAGGCCCGGAGGTGAACGTCGACCAGCGGATCTTGTACTTCAGGTCGTCGAGCTCCCCGGCGGCGCGCAGTACGGCCTCCGAACCGCCCTTCTGGTCACCGACGTTGAGGGTGAGCGACCCCTTGCCGTCGGTCCTGCCGCCCGCGCCGGCGGAGGAGGTGCTCGCGGAGGGGGAGCCGGAGCAGGCGGCGAGCAGCAGGGCCAGCGGGAAGAGCAGGGCGGGGGCGGCGATGTGTCGTCGCATGGTGAGTCCGTTCGGTGTAATTCGTGCTGTCGGGGGAGGGACGGCGGTGGTTCAGGCCGCGGCGGCTTCCGGCGAGGCATCCGCGTCCGCGTCGACGCCAAGACGTCGCAGCAGCTCGGCGCGCAGCTCGCCGAAGCGCGGATCGGAGATGCTGCGAGGCCGGTCCAGATCGACCCTGGTCTCGTATGCGATGACCCCCTCGTCCATGACGAGGACCCGGTCGGCCAGGAGTACGGCCTCCTCGACGTCGTGCGTGACGAGCAGGACGGCGCATCCGCGCCGCTGCCACAGTTCGTCGACGAGTCGCTGGGCCTTGATGCGGGTGAGCGCGTCGAGGGCGCCGAAGGGCTCGTCGAGCAGCAGCAGGTCGGGCTCGCGCACCAGGGCGCGGGCCAGGGAGGCGCGCTGGGCCTCGCCGCCGGAGAGCGTCTTGGGCCAGGCGTTCGTACGGTGCTTGAGCCCGACCTCCTCCAACGCCCGCTCGGCGAGGCCGCGTTCGGGCTTGCCCTTGAGGCCGAGCAGGACGTTGCGCCACACCCGCTTCCAGGGCATGAGGCGGGGCGCCTGGAACGCGACGGCCTTGCGGCGCGGCACGAGGACGGTGCCCTCGATGTCGCGGTCGAGCCCGGCGAGGATGCGCAGCAGGGTCGACTTGCCGCAGCCGCTGCGCCCGAGCAGCGCCACGAACTCGCCCGGTTTCACGTCGAGGTCGAGCCGGTCGATGACGGCGCGCCCGTCGAAGGTGCGGGTGAGGCCTTCGACGCGTACCGCCGAGGTCGCCTGCGTCGTGGGAGAAGCGGTCGTCACCGGCCGGTGAACGTCGGTCGCCATTGCAGCAGCAGCCTTTCGAGGGTGCGGACGATGAAGTCGGCGATGAGGCCGAGGAAGGCGTAGACGATCAGGCAGACGACGATCACGTCGGTCCGCAGGAAGTCCCGCGCCTGGACCATCAGGAAGCCGATCCCGGAGTCCGCGTTGATCTGCTCGGCGAAGACCAGGGCGAGCCAGGCGATGCCGAGGGAGTAGCGCAGGCCGGTCATCGCACCCGGCAGCGCGCCCGGCAGGATGACGTGGCGCACCAGCCCCCACCGCGAGAGCCCCAGGGACTCCCCGGCCTCGATGAGCTGCGAGTCGACCCCGCGGATGCCCGCGTACACGTTCAGGTAGAGCGGGAAGGACACGCCGAGGGTGATGATGGCGACCTTGGGTGCTTCGCCGATGCCGAACCAGATGATGAACAGCGGGATGAGCCCGACGAAGGGCACGGTGCGCAGCATCTGCACGCTGGCGTCGACGAGGTCCTCGCCGACGCGGAAGAGCCCGGAGATCAGCGCGAGCGAGGTCCCGACGAGCGTGCCGATCAGCATCCCCACGGCGACCCGCTGGAGGGAGACCCCCATGGCGGAGGTCAGCGAGCCGTCGGCGAGAAGGTCACGGCCGACACCGGCGATGGTCCCCGGCGCGGCGAGGATGTCAGCGCTCAACGTGCCTGTGGAGCTGAGGAGTTGCCACAGGGCGAGGAGGACGAGAGGGCCGGAGGTGCGGCGCAGCCAGCGGGGGACGCGGGCGCGGCGGGCGGAGGCGGGGACGATGGGAACGAGATCGGGTTCGCCACCTGACCGGGTGGCGGTGCTGAGGTCGTCGTCGACGGTCTCGGCGGAAGGATCCGAATTGGATATACCCGAAATGTCGGATACAGGATCCGGCGGGGCATGGCTGATGCTCAAGGGTGCTCCACGGCAGGGCAGGAGGGAGGGATACCCGAAAGGCCGGCGCGGGGGCGACTGGATCTACTGGATCTACTGGATCAATCGCACGCAGGCGTCAGGGCAGCGAGAAGCAAGGGGTGAAGAGGTGAGGGGAGGGGCTGAGGCTGAAAGAGCGTCAGCAGCCTCGGCGACACGCAGCAGAAGCCACCCGCAGCAGGTCGATGTGACCGCGCGTGGTGAGCAGGGCTGAACGCAACATGCCGCAGAACGTAGCCAGATCGTCGGCGTACGGTCAATGGCGTCTCGAAAGGCGGACTCCACGTATCAGTGAATGGGAGTCCCGTGAGGGAAGATGGACCCATGTCCGACGCTTTCACCACACGTGTCCTGAACGTCACCACCGGCTCGCAGGAGAGGGTCTTCGACCTCACCGACGCCTGCCAGAACTTCCTGCGCGAAGTGTCATCCGGCCGCGACGGCCTGCTCAACCTCTTCGTCCCGCACGCCACCGCCGGCATCGCGATCCTCGAGACGGGCGCGGGCAGCGACAACGACCTCCTTGCCGCGCTGCACACCCTGCTCCCGGCCGACGACCGCTGGCAGCACCGCCACGGCAGCCCCGGCCACGGCCGCGACCACGTCCTCCCGGCCCTGGTCCCGCCGCACGCGACGCTGCCGGTCCTGGAGGGCCGCCTGGAGCTGGGGACGTGGCAGTCGGTGTGCTTGGTGGACACGAACGTCGACAACCCTGACCGGAAGGTGCGGCTCTCTTTTATCGGCCATAGGGTGTGACGGCTGTGTAGCTATACCTGCGCCAAGTTGGGCTGGCGCCGACTCTCGATCTGCCTGCCCGACATCTGGTGCCGCAATGGGCTAGTGCTCGCAGAGCCCCGTGGCCCTGAATGCCTCGTTGTGGACGAGCTAGATGAGATAGCGCGGTAGTGAAGCGGGAAGTTCGTCTGCACGGGCGAACTTCCCGATCTTGTTGGATCACTGTCTCATTCCGTCTGCTGGTTGTGCAGCGGCGGGACGTGCCAGTCCTGGCGGCGACATTCATAGTGGCTGGTTAGCCCCGAGGTCGGCGTAGCGCACAACCTGTCTGGCCAGACCTATGACCATGGTTGCCTCGGCAAGCGAGATCAGTATCAGCGGCCACTGCGGCGGTCCGAGTAGCCAGTAGACGACCAGTGCCGCAAGCGGTGCCCCGCAGAATGTCAGCAGGTCCACAGCAAGCTGGAAGCGTTTCCGTGAGCGGCGGTGTGCGTCGCGGCGGTGTGCCGATTCCCAGCCGAAGGCCTCTGCCTGGTCCGAGGTCAGCTCTGCAAGGCGGGGGGACAGTTCATCGCGAATATACCGACCTATGGCTGAAATCTTCTCATCGTTCACCAAGTAGGTCCACCCCAGAATGGTGGACAGCGGAGGGAGTAACAGAAGTAGTTCAAGGCGGATGCCCCGAGCAAGCGTCGAGCCGATAACCGCCGCCATGACCGCTAGGGTGGCGTAGATGAGGTTGTCACGGAAGCCGATACGCGCTCGCTGCTCTTGTTTGATCTGCTCGTACTCAGCAAGCAGAAGCTGGCCGGCGTCAACCACTTTTACTCATTCTCCAGTCGTGCCAGTTGGGATTCCAGGCCGCTGAGACCGGTCTTTTCTGCACCACGGCGTAGCCGAGTCAATTCTGGGACCTCCAGGTGCAGCTGGCGGGCCAGGCGAGCGATGAGTTCTTCGGCCTCGTGCCGAGTGACCTGCCGACGCGAGCCCATTCGTTGGTCCAGTCTGTGAAGGAGAGCAAGCTTGCGGGGTGTTTCCTCTGGGCACCACACGCGGAAGAAGAGACTGCCTGCCATGCGATAGCTGCCGATACGGGAGATCGGGATCCTCTTCTCGCCGAAGGCAGTGACGGGTAGAGACACGGACCAGGTGCCGTCGTTGTCCTGTTCCGGGGCGACCGCATCGAGGCCCTGCTCGCGAAGCCACTTCCGGGCGGACCGCAGGAGGCGTTCATCTGCCTCGGCGTCCATTTCCTCGTTATCGAGAGCGTTGATCAGCTCTGGAGTGCGGCTGCAGATCTCGCTGAGCTCCGGGTCGTGTGCGGTTCCGGCCTCGGCCTGGCCGTAGACCAAGAGCCTCTTTCTGTCGCGCACGAGGTAGACGGGCAGGAACACGAGCGTCTCGCTCAGGCACTCCACGGCATCCAGGGCAACCGGCAGGTTGAACTGGGCCCGGTCCTTGCGGTCCTTGAGGCGGTCCAGGGCTGACCGGTCGAAGCCAGATGTCACGTACATCGGTGTGAAGCGCGGGTGGTGGTCTCTTCGTAGCGCCCGGTCAAGTTCGCCGTCGGATAGAAGGGTCACGACCTCGTCGTCGTAGTGGGTTCGGGGCAGCGGGGTGCAACTCAGTGCCTCGAAGTACAGCTTGCGACGGTCTTGGTGGGTGACCACATAGCGGATGTCGTCGTCCACGGAGCGTTGCCCCAATGGTGTAAGAGACAGTCGGCCTCCGGACTCCTCCCGCAGGTGGCCGATTGCAATGAGGAAGCGTACGGCCTGCGCGACCAAAGCGTGATCCAGGGCGAAGAACGAGGCGAGTTCGTCCACAGTGTGCAAGGAGCCGTGACGCAGGCCGCGCTCCAGGAAACGGTCGATCAGGAAGAACGCTTCGCCCTCGGTGATGTCTGCGCGGATCTCCACCTGCCAGACTGGCAACAGCAGAGCGTAAAGCCGGGTTGGCACGAGGCCTTGGCCGAAGGCTGCATTTTCCAGAACTCGCTCTTCTGGGAAGTTCATCAAGCGGGGAGCAGTCGTCACGGTCGGCCTTCTCTTGGGGACAGGTCAGCGGTTTCGCTGTCCGGGACGACTTCGTCCAACGCTGCCATGACGTCCCGGTAGTCCTGCAGGTCGCCGCGGTCGAGTAGGTGCTGATGCAGGTCCCCGATGAGAAGGCGGAAGCCGGGATCGTCCGCCCGCATCAGGGTGCTCAGATCGCCTGCCAGAACCAGTTGACTCTTGGCGCGCGTGAACGCGACGTTGGCGCGGCGGAGCTCCTTGAGGAAGCCGATTCGGCCTTCGGGATTGCTACGGGTGAAGCCGTACAGGACGATGTCGCGCTCTCCGCCCTGGTAGGAATCGACGCTGCCGACCGATGCATCCGCTAGCTGAGAGTCACCGATCAGCGGAGTTAGGTGCCGGACAACCTCCAGGCGCTGAGCGAGATAGGGGACGATCACCACCCACTCGGAACCGCGGTGATGATAGAAGGCGGCAAGCCGGGCCAGGAGACGTGCTTCACAGGTGTTGAAGGGGCCTTTGCGGCCGGGGCCTTCGGTATGACGGTTCCCTGACTCACGACGTGCGCTGTCTGGCAGCGAGGCGGTGTCGACGAAGGCCATTGGGCTCGTGAACAGAGGGTCGGAATGGCGGTGGTCTTTCTCTGTGAGTAGTTCACCCCGGTAGAAGGCGGCGGAGATGAAGTCGGCAATCTCGGCGGGCATCCGACGCTGACGGGTGAGTTGCACGATGTGGGAGGAGGGCAGTCCGGCACGCAGACGTTCCATGGCGCTCTGGGACAACAGTCGGACCAGTTCGGGGTCGCCGTTGTCTTGAGCCCACGCATCCACTTCGGTGTCGCGGAAGGGGGGCAGTTGTCGGTCGTCACCGACCAGGACGCCACGGCGAACTCGAGTCAGTGGCACCAGGGTGTCCGCGACGCCGATCTGGCCAGCCTCGTCGACGATTCCCAAATCGAAGTCGACCCCGGATAGTTCGGGGCGAGACGCCGCACCGATGCAGGTGGCGCCGACTACCTGTGCGTACCGGACAAGCTCGGGCACTAGCTGGCCTGGGTCGTGGCTGATCGCGGCATGCCATTGCTGCGTGAGTTCCTGGCGTCGTGAGAGGAGCGGTAGCCAATCCGCGAGCTGCCTGTGCAGGGTGTGCAGCGAGGCTGCCGCGTCGGCCGCGACTGGCAGTCGAGCGGGCATGGGCACGCCTGGCACGGCAGCGCCAAGTGCTTGGACGGCCATGTCAGCGGCCTCGTAGGCCGACAGAAGGCTCTCGTCGAGGTGGCGTTCCGTCGTCTGGTATGCGGTTCGGGCCGCGCACACGGTAGCGTCCTCGCGGACTGCGCGCTCCGCCTCGGCGCTCGCCGCTTCCGTCTGTCGATGCAGCTCCGGGGCCAGCAGTTCGAGCCGCTGAATTTCGGCCGTCACTGTAGAGAGCTCCGCCTCCCGGCGCTGAGCGCGGGAGCGGTGCAACCGTCCCGTGAGAAGGGCGTTGGAACGCTGCCACTCGGTCTGAGCTCTTTCCTGAAGCCACGTGGCACGCTCGGGCAGAGATTGCATAGCCGACGTCCGTTCGTGCTCCTTGTGCCGCAACGTTGCCAGCTTCTCCTGGGCCGGTGCGGTTGCCGCTTGGATTGCCCCCTGCAGACGCTTGGCTGCGGCCTGCGCTTCCTCGATCAGTCCGTCGGCCTGGTGGACTCGAGAGGCGAGTTCGTCTGCCCACGGTTCTACGGCTGCTGCTTCCCGGTAAGCCTGCGTGCGCTGGGTCATAGCATGTCGGATTTCCTCGGAGAGGCTCTCCGACTGTTCCTCAAGGAGCAACGGTTTGACGTCGGCGTGCACCTTGCTCTCATCACCGATCCGGATCACCACGAGATCCCGAGGCAGTCGGGCCAGCACGTTGTCCACGGCGCGGTTGGTATGGGATGTGACGAGCACCCGGCCGCTATCGGCGGTGGTCGCCGTCGCAGCGGTGTGGGCGATCTCTGTGATGGTTCGGGTCTTGCCAGTGCCGGGCGGGCCGAGCACAACCAGCAGGTCCTCGGTGGTCAACGCTTTCCGGAATGCTTCAAGTTGTTCGGGGTCGAGCTGCTCGTTAGGCCGCACGTTCGTGACGGGGATCGTGCGCACTTGGTGCTCGACCACGGCCTTGAGGAGGCCGGCGTTCTTGGTGTCCTGTCTGCGAAGACTCGCCACGGCTTGCCGCTGCTTGTTGAAGATCACACTGCTCGGGATGAGCTGCAGCGCGCCACGTGCTGGCAAGCGGTCCCACGACACAGGCTGATCGAAGCGGACGGTGATGGAACCGGCGACCGCCCGGCCTACCCGCCCGCGGGTCTCTGTGTCGCCCTGAATATGAACAAAGGCGCCGGCCGGTGGCGACGCCGGCCCGATGAGGTTGAACTCGTAGACGGATTGCGGAGTGCTGCTGCGCTTGCCGCCGGTGGCGGTCAGGCGCTGATAAGGAAATGGAGCAGCTCGACGCTCTTCCTGGGTGGTGATCTCTTCTGTCGCATCGATCAGCCGGTCCACCGTGTCGAGGAACTTCGACTGGGCTTCGCTGACGAGAGGGAATTCCCGGTGCAGTGTCTGCGCCCGTCCAAGACTCTGCCAGGCATGTTCAATGGCCTGCCACTGGGCATCCGAGCCCTCGGGTATGGCTCTCAGCTCGAACACCATGCGCCAGGTAGGTGGGCGCACCAGGAGACAGGACCTGGCGAGGCGTGCGTGGTCGGTCAGGCGCAGGGGGTCGATTTGCTTAACGAAGTAGCCGGTCCCTCGATTTGTCGCCTCGAGGCGCAAGCGGTACGTACGAGTGTGGACCAGCAAGGAGGGCTTATATTTGCCATTGGCTGGGCTGACGCTCACGGGCGCGCCGCCGTCGAGCTGGTTCAGATCATGGACAATCCGCGGGATGTCGGGTGGCAGACCCGCGCTGGATTCGGCTTTCGTGCGGAGCTGGTTGTCAAGGCCGAGCCCTGGGACGAGCACAAGTGGAGTGCGCAAGCTAATTGTGGTGACGGGCATCGGCACGCTCCTCAGAGCTGGGTCGGCGGGACGGACCTCAGCTCGCGAGCAGCGGTGAGCAGAGCGAGACGGAGCGTACGGACCCCAGGGCGGGCCCGTGGGTCCGCATGCAGGGCGCCCGTCACCGCATGGACGAGACTGTCCGGTACGGAGGCCGAGCCACGGTAAGCAGGCAGCCTGGGCTCGGGGGTGCGGCCGGTCAGCGCGCGATATAGCAGCGCGCCTATTTGGTAGACGTCGGTAGCAGGCCCTGGGCGGGCACCTGAGCCGTAGCGCTGCTCCGGTGCCTGGTAGGGACCTGGATTCTCGCCCAGGCGGGGCGGGACGGTGGCGAGACCGAAGTCACGCAGCACCATTTGCTGGTGCATGACGACGGCGGTTGGCCGGAGCGCCCGGTGCGATAACCCCTCGCTGCTCAACTGCTCAAGAACGTGGGCCACTTCTGCGAGTCCCTTCACGATCGACCACAAGCGCAGCGGGTCAGTCGGTGCAGGTGGTTCGGGCAGCAGTGCGTGCAGGGTCTCTGAGGGGCGAGCGAGCTTTGGGTCACCTGGCCAAGCCAGTGCGAGTGTGGCGGTGTCCTTTCCGCGGATCAGCTGCACGATATCGGGGCCTTGGAGGTTTCGGCACAGCTCGGCCTCCTGTTCCAGCGCGGCCAGGGGGTCGAAGTGGCTAGGGCCGGGTAGCGGTTGTGTCCACTCCACTTGGCGCAGCCAAGCGTAGGCGTCGCGGGTGTTCCCGCCGGACACCACACGTGCCACCGCCTGACGTCGGAGTACATCCCCGTCCCGGGATTCGTGAAGCAGGTCTCCGGGGCCTTCGTACAGCAGGTACTCCTCTGCTTCCACCTTGACGACAGGCTGGCTGCCCCAGGCGGCTGGACCGGAGATGCGGTCAGGGCCGGAAACTACAACGGCCGTGGGCCCTTGAGATCGCCCATGAGCCGGTCGGCCGGCGGGACGCAGGTCGCGCAGCACCCGCAATGCGAAGGCGGCAGCGTGTCGCGCCGCGGTCTCCTGGGATCCCGCTGCGTCGCATGTGGCCTTTCCCGAGTCGGCGAAATCACTGATGCCGCGGATGGAGAGGGCCCGCACCGCGCGGTTCATCCGGGCCGCGTGAGTGACGCCGTGGCTTTCCATGTCGATGGCCACGGCGTCGTTGTAGTGAAGGCGAATCCGGCGGGCCGTCTCGGAGTCTTGGAAGGCGAGCAGTACATCGCCCGAGGCGATCGGCTCGAAGTGAACACGAGGCAGAGTGGCAGGGCGATGACTCGGAGGGAGGAAGGCCCACGGGTCGTTGCGTCGAGCGGAGCGCACCAATTGGTCCATGGTGTATGCCGGTTCCCAGGCATCAGGCCTGGCGGCGAAACCGTCCGTACTCTCACGCCCGCTCTGGTAGCCATAAACCCGCCTGGCGACTACCACATCACCGAGGTGGATATCGTTCTTGAGCGCACCAGCTACGCCGACGAAGAGCACCATCTCGGCGTCGAAGTACTCGATGGTGGGCTGAGTGACAAGGGCCGCGCGAGTGTTGGTGGGTCCCGTCTCCGCTAGTACTACGTCCCAGTTGAGGCCTGGTATCCGTCTGACGTCAAGGAGAGTGCCCTGCGGCAGCTCGACCTCGTGGACGTCCGCCATATGCCGACGTACTGCCTCGTATTCCACTTGCAAAGCAGTGAGCACGACCACGGTCGGTCGCTGCCCTCTCGCTCCCCCCAACGGAACCCTCGCCTTCACAGCTTCTGAGACAAATCTGACGACTCCCGGCGGTTGTACCGCGCGGCACATGAAGCGACAAGAGAATCACTTTAACTCGGTTTTCTTCGTGGGGCGTTCGTCGTGGCTCCCCTGTGACGAGATCCCCCCGGCGGACAGCGACGAGCGGACCAGTGCTATCGCCGCATCGGGCGACTGCCGGGTTCGATGCATCAGTTGAGTGGCTCTGAGCGGGGAAGCGGGAGGCACGCAGCGGCTACTGCGGATGATTTACATGAACAGTGTCAGAGCTACGCGGCGCGAGGTTCCGGCTGCCCAGGTCAAGCCGCATGGACGAACCCCGGTCTGCTCTCCTCCTCGGCTTCTTCTGCCGTGAGTTGGGCGTGCAGGCCCGCGAGGCCCTTGGCCAGGGCGCGGCGTTCTGCCTGGGGGAGGGCGTTGATGGCGGTGTGCAGCGTGGTCTCGCGCTGCTCGCGGATGCTCTGCAGGTGGGCTCTGCCCTCGGGGGTCAGGCGTAGGGTGACCTCCCGGCCGTTGCCGGGGCACGGCAGACGTTCCAGGAAGCCGGTGGCCTGGAGGCGGTCGCACATGCGGGTGACGGAGGGAGCGGTGGTGGCGAGCCGGGTGCACAGGGTCCGCATGCGTATCCCGTTCCCCTCGTCGCGGTCGACGAGGTACATCAGGCGTAGCTGCGAGGTGGAGACGGGGGCGAGGGCGGCGGAGCCTCTGGCGTGCTCCCACAGCACGTCGAGGTGTTCGACGATCTCGCCTGCGGACCGGGTGGCCTCGCGGGAGAAGCTGCGTGTGGTCGGCTGTCGTGTCGGCATGAGGATGCGCCCCGTCAGTGGGTCTGGCTCCCTCCCCGTGCCTGGTCGGGGAGCGGAGTGGGTGGAGTTGAGTCACGTGGGTGCCGTGCGGTCCTGCGAGCCGGCCGGGTCTGCGTCGCCGCCGGTCTTGGGGGGTTCCGCCGAGCTGCCGGGGGAGGGCTCCGCGCCGCTCGCCGCCGGCGCCGTGAAGTGGTCCAGGGTGCCGGTGAGGGTCAAAAGGCGGTTCAGTTTCGCGGGGCGGTCGTCCAGGTGGAGGCGGACGCCGGCCGCGGTGGTCCTGCGGTGGATCATCAGCAGGATCGACAGGCCCATGGAG
>NZ_JBNNJZ010000112.1:0-19568 GCF_050270335.1 Streptomyces sp. NPDC059900 | reverse complement strand
CAATGCATGTGCATGTACTGTGCTCCGCATGACTTCTCCGCTCACAGCTGTCTCCGCGTCCCCGGAGCGCTGGTCCCCGCGTCTGTGGGGCACTCTCCTCGTGCTCTGCGCCGCGATGTTCCTCGACGCACTCGACGTGTCGATGGTCGGCGTCGCCCTGCCCTCCATCGGCTCCGAACTGAACCTCTCCACCTCGACCCTGCAATGGGTCGTCAGCGGCTACATCCTCGGCTACGGCGGCCTGCTCCTCCTGGGCGGCCGGGCCGCCGACCTGCTGGGGCGGCGCCGGGTCTTCCTCATCGCGCTCGGCGTCTTCGCCCTGGCCTCACTGCTCGGCGGGTTCGTCGACTCGGGCCCGCTGCTGATCGCCAGCCGCTTCGTCAAGGGCCTGAGCGCCGCCTTCACCGCACCCGCGGGCCTGTCCATCATCACCACGACGTTCGCCGAGGGCCCGCTCCGCAACCGCGCGCTCACCATCTACACCACCTGCGCCGCCACCGGCTTCTCGATGGGCCTGGTCCTGTCCGGACTGCTCACCGAGGCCAGCTGGCGCCTGACGATGCTGCTGCCCGCGCCCATCGCCGTCGTCGCGCTGATCGCCGGACTCAAGCTGATCCCGCGCAGCGCCCGCGAGAAGAACACCGGCGGATACGACGTGCCGGGCGCCGTCACCGGCACGGCCGCGATGCTGCTGCTCGTGTTCACCGTCGTCGAGGCACCGGAAGCCGGCTGGGCATCGGCCCGCACCCTCCTGTCGTTCCTCGCCGCGGCCGTCCTGCTCGCCGTCTTCGTACGCATCGAACTGCGCACCGCCAGCCCGTTGATCCGCCTCGGCGTCCTGCGCTCGGGACCCCAACTCCGGGCGCAGATCGGCGCGATGACGTTCTTCGGAGGCTATGTCTCCTTCCAGTTCCTTGCCACGCAGTACTTCCAGACGCTGCTCGGCTGGTCGGCCCTGGAGACCGCGCTCGCCTTCCTGCCGGCGGGCGCGCTGGTCGCCCTCTCGTCCACGAAGGTCGGCTCGGTGATCGACCGGTTCGGCACACCGCGGGTCATCGTGGCGGGCTTCGTCCTGCTCGTCGCCTCGTACGCGCTGTTCCTGCGCGTCAGCCTCACCCCGTCGTACGCCTCCATGGTCCTGCCGTCCATGATCCTGCTCGGCTTCGCGTGCGCCCTGGTCTTCCCCTCGCTCAACATCCAGGCCACCAACGGCGTGGACGACGACGAGCAGGGCATGGTGTCGGGCCTCCTGAACACCTCGATCCAGGTGGGCGGCGCGATCTTCCTCGCCGTCGTCACGGCCGTGATCACCGCGTCCTCGCACGGCGGCGACGCCTCGCCGCAGGCCGTGCTCGACAGCTACCGCCCCGGCCTGCTCGTGGTCACGGCGATCGCGGTCGCCGGACTCCTGATCACCCTCACCGGGCTGCGGACACGCCGGACGCAGGAGACGATCCTGGTGGTGAAGTCCGTACAACCAGAGGCCGACGAGGAGAGTCAGGCCCACGAGGAGCGGGTGGCCGTCCGCGATTGAGGCCCGAGGTGCGGTGCGCCGCCCGGCGGGAGCGTCAGCCCAGCCAGCCGGGGCGCACCAGGCCCGACTCGTAGGCGAGGACGACCAGTTGGGCGCGGTCGCGGGCCCCGAGCTTCACCATGGTCCGGCTGACGTGGGTCTTGGCGGTCAGCGGGCTGACGACCAGGCGGCGGGCGATCTCCTCGTTCGACAGGCCGATGCCGACGAGCGCCATGACCTCCCGCTCCCGTTCGGTGAGTTCGCCCAGGGGCTCCGCGCTCGCCGGCTCCTTGGAGCGGGCCGCGAACTCGGCGATGAGGCGGCGCGTCACACCGGGCGAGAGCAGCGCGTCGCCGTGGACCACCGCGCGGACGGCGCGCAGCAGTTCCTCGGGCTCGGTGTCCTTGACCAGGAAGCCCGAGGCCCCGGAACGGATCGCCTCGAAGACGTACTCGTCCAGTTCGAAGGTGGTCAGCATGACGACCTTCACGTCGTTCAGGTCCGGTTCGCCGGTGATCGCCCGGGTCGCGGCGAGCCCGTCGAGCACCGGCATGCGGATGTCCATGAGGACCACGTCGGGGCGCAGTTCACGCACCCTGCGCACCGCTTCCTCGCCGTCCGCCGCCTCGCCCGCGACGCCGATGTCCGACTGGGCGTCGAGCAGCGCCTTGAACCCGGCCCTGACAAGGGACTGGTCGTCGGCGAGCAGTACGCGGATCACTGGTCCTCCTGAGGTGCCGTGCGGGTGGGCAGTACGGCGGTGACGCGGAATCCCCCGTCCGGGCGCGATCCCGCCTCGATCGTGCCATTGAGGGCGGCGGCGCGCTCCCGCATCCCGGCAAGGCCGTTGCCGCTGCCGCCCGCGTCGGCGCCGGTGGCGGGGCCGTCGTCGTCCACGCGCAGGGTGAGCGCCGCCGCCTCGTGGCGCACGAGCACGCGCGCGTGACGCGATCCGGAGTGGCGTACGACGTTGGTCAGGGCCTCCTGGACGATGCGGAAGGCGGCCAGGTCGACGCCGGGCGCCAGCTTCCCGCCCGAGCCCTGCGTGTCGACGTCGACGGTGAGCCCCGCGCCGGCGGCCTGCTGCACGAGCTCGGGCAGCCGGTCGAGCCCCGGGGCCGGGGCGCGGGGCGCGTCACCGGGCGTGCGGAGGGTGTCAAGGACCTGGCGGACCTCCCCCAGCGCCTCCTTGCTCGCGGCCTTGATGGTGGTCAGCGCGGTGCGGGCCTGCTCGGGGTCGGAGTCGAGCAGCGCGAGACCGACGCCCGCCTGGACGTTGATCACGGAGATGCTGTGCGCGAGGACGTCGTGCAGTTCGCGCGCCATGCGCAGCCGCTCCTCGTCGGCCCGCCGCTCGGCGGCCCGCGCGCGCTCGGCGCGCTCCTTCATCCACTGCTCACGGCGCACCCGGGCCAGCTCGGACACCGCGATGATGGCGACGACCCAGACGGCGACGACGGTTTCCTCGCCCCAGGTTCTTTCGTTGTCGCCGGCCGGCGGCAGCCACCGGTAGAGCCAGTGCGCGACCAGGAGATGCCCCGCCCACAGCATCGCGACGGCGCCCCACGCCGCACGGCGGTGCCCGGCGACGACCGCGGCGAAGCAGCCGACGGCAACGGTGACCAGGACGGGGCCGTACGCGTACCCGGCCCCGAGATAGACGAGTGCGGTCCCGGCCGTGAAGTACGCGACCGGGATCGGGTGGCGGTGGCGCAGCAGGAGCGAGAGCGTGCCCGCGAGGAGCAGCAGCCTGGCCGGGACGTCCGGCGCCAGCCGGTCGAGCTGGCCCTGCGCGGCGTACTTCGAGCCGATCTGCACGAACACGGTGATCGCCAGCGTCGTCAGCCACGGCAGCCTGCCCGCGTCCGCCGCCTCGCCCCGCTGGTGCCACCAGGGCGGGCCGTGCCGCCACACCGACGGCCCGCCCCACGGAAGGGACGGACCGCCGCGCCCGCGTTCGCGCTGCTCATCCATGACGCCAACGCTAGACCGCGGCACGACCGACGGGCGTCAGCCCGGCGTGGCGATCACGCGTACTCCCCCAGGAGTACGCCGGGGGTGCTTGCGAGGACGCTCCCCGCCGTGTCGGACGCCCGTCACCGTGCCGACGGCCGGCGCGGGCGGCTCACTTCTGCTCCAACAGCCCGACGCTGTGGGCGAGTTGTGCGGCAGCGTACGAGAAGAACGTCGGGCGGTCCTCGACGACGCGGGTGAACTGCCCGAACACCTCGAAGCCCACGAGCCCGAAGAGCTGGGCCCACGCCGCGACCAGCGCCATGTTCACCGCGGGCGGCAGATCGGGGGCGAGGTCCGCGGTGAGGCGCTCGGCCTCGGGGCGCAGACTCTCCGGCAGCGGCTGCACGGCGACACCGCGCCCTTGATGGGCCTCGCGCACGATCCCGACGAGCAGCAGCCCGACGCGGGTGGCGGCCTGGACCGTGCTCTCGGGCGCGCTGTAGCCCGGCACGGGCGAGCCGTAGATGAGGGCGTACTCGTGGGGATGGCCGAGCGCCCAGGACCGCACCGCCTCGCAGGCGACCGTCCAGCGCCGCACGGGGTCGGCCGACGCGACCTCGGCGTGCGCCTCCTCGGCGGCGGCGCCGAGGGAGTCGTAGGCGTCGATGATGAGCGCGGTCAGGAGGTCGTCGCGGCTGGGGAAGTAGCGGTAGAGGGCGGAGGACACCATGCCGAGCTCGCGGGCGACGGCGCGCAGCGAGAGCTTGGCGGCGCCGTCGGCGGCCAGCTGTCTGCGGGCCTCGTCCTTGATGGCGGCCGTGACTTCGACTCGGGCGCGGGCCCTGGCCCCGCTGGTGGCACTGCTCATACAGGCAGTGTGCCATGCGTTCGGAGCAGTGCGCCGAAACGGGAGCAGCGCACCGAAGAGAGAGCGCCGAACACTTTCGAGAGCACTGCTCTTGCAATGGGGCACCGCTCTCGTGCACACTGCTCTTAAGCGAGAGCAGTGCTCTCGAAAGCCCTCCAGACCCTGGCGGTCACCATGTCTTCGTCGTCCTCGTCGTCTGCGCCCTCCCTCAACGGCGCCACCACTGACCCCACCACTGCCCCCACCGCTCCCCACTACCTCCAGGCCGGCCCCCTGGCCCTGCGGTTCAACAGCGTCATCGGCTGGCTGGCGCGGCGCGGCATCAGCCTCGCGGGATCGGCCGAGCTCTCCGTACGGGGGCGCAAGAGCGGCCAGATGCAGCGCGTGCCGGTCAACCCGTTCACGTACGAAGGCACTCAGTACCTGATCTCGGCCCGCGGGCACTCGCAGTGGGTGCGCAACATGCGCGTGGCGGGCGGCGGCGAGCTGCGGGTGGGGCGGAAGGTCCGCCCGTTCACCGTCGAGGAGATCCCGGACGCCGAGAAGCTGCCGCTGCTGCGCGGCTATCTGGAGAAGTGGGGCTGGGAGGTCAACCAGTACTTCAAGGGCGTCACCGCCAAGTCCACGGACGCGGAGATCGAGGCGGCCGCGGGCGACCACCCCGTCTTCCGCGTCACCGTCACCAAGTGACGCCGCCCGGAAGCAGCGGGACCACCGGCAGGAACCACCGGCGGAACTACCGGTCGAACGCGTTCAGCGCCCGTCCCGCCAGCGGATGGCTCCGCACCAGCTCGCCCAGCGTCGTCGAACCACGGGTGATCCTCGCGAACGCGTTCCACGCGGGCCTGAACCCGGTGATCGCCGCGTGCAGCGCGCCGGGACGGCGCTCGAAGACGGCGAGCATGCGCTTGCCGACACTCATCTCGACGCCGAGGCCCGCCTTGACGGCGAAGGCGTAGTTCAGGGCCTGGCGGCGGGCGTCGACCGCGTCGTGCGCCTCGCCGATCCGCACCGCCCACTCCCCCGCGAGCCGCCCCGAGCGCAGCGCGAAGGAGATGCCCTCGCGGGTCCACGGCTCGAGAAGCCCCGCGGCGTCACCGCACACCACGACCCGGCCGCGCGAGAGCGGCGAGTCGTCGCTGCGGCAGCGCGTCAGATGGCCGGAGGAGATGCTCGGCTCGAAGCCCGCGAGGCCGAGCCGGCCGATGAAGTCCTCCAAATACCGCTTGGTGGCCGCGCCTTCTCCGCGCGCGGAGATGACGCCGACGGTGAGGGTGTCGCCCTTGGGGAACACCCAGCCGTAACTGCCCGGCATCGGGCCCCAGTCGATGAGCACCCGGCCCGCCCAGTCCTCGGCGACGCTCTGCGGCACCGGGATCTCGGCCTCCAGGCCGAGGTCCACCTGGTCAAGCTTCACGCCGACGTGTGCCCCTATGCGGCTGGCGCTTCCGTCGGCCCCGACGACCGCACGGGCCAGGACCGTCTCACCGCCTTGCAGGACCACGGCGACCGTGCGCCGGTCGGGCACCGCGGAGCCGTGCTGCTCCACGCGCGCGACGGTGACGCCGGTGCGCACCTCGGCGCCCGCCTTCTGCGCGTGCTCCACCAGCTGCTGGTCGAACTCGGGGCGGTTGATGAGCCCGAAGAGCATCTGCTTCGAGCGGCGGGTGCGGGAGAACTTGCCGTCCAGGGAGAACGTCACCGCGTGCACCCGGTCCCTGAAGGGCAGTTCGAACCCCGGCGGGAGCGCGTCGCGCGAGGGGCCGATGATGCCGCCGCCGCACGTTTTGTACCGGGGCAGTTCCGCTTTCTCCAGGACGAGGACACTGCGTCCCGCGACGGCCGCCGCATAGGCCGCGGACGCCCCCGCGGGCCCTGCTCCCACCACGACGACGTCCCACACGTACTGCGCGTCGTCCGCCGAGTCCGCTGAGTTCTCGCTGCTCACGTTGGTCTACCGCTCCCGATCCAGCTGTTGGCCGCGCTTTCCAAGGCATCCTACGGCGGGCACCTCGGGCACCCTCCTGTGGGAGGATCACTACACCCACTTACGTACAACGTCGCACCTGCGAGGAGCGTGCCCATGTCGCCGGATCCGATCGCCGAGACCGTCGCCTCACTCATGCCGAAGGCGAAGGCGGAGCTCACCGAACTGGTGGCCTTCAAGTCGGTGGCGGACTTCGACCAGTTCCCCAGGAGCGAGAGCGAGGCCGCCGCGAACTGGGTGGCGGACGCGCTGCGCGCCGAGGGTTTCCAGGACGTGGCCCTGCTCGACACCCCGGACGGCACTCAGTCGGTGTACGGCCTGCTTCCGGGCCCCGAGGGCGCTCCCACCGTGCTCCTCTACGCCCACTACGACGTGCAGCCGCCGCTGGACGAGGAGGCGTGGACCACCCCGCCGTTCGAGCTGACGGAGCGAGACGGCCGCTGGTACGGCCGGGGCAGCGCCGACTGCAAGGGCGGCGTCCTGATGCACCTGCTCGCGCTGCGCGCCCTGAAGGCGAACGGGGGCGTTCCGGTGAGCGTCAAGGTGATCGCCGAGGGTTCCGAGGAGCAGGGCACGGGCGGTCTGGAGCGGTATGCGGAGGAGCACCCCGACCTCCTCACGGCCGACACGATCGTCATCGGCGACGCGGGCAACTTCCGCGTCGGCCTGCCGACGGTCACCGCCACCCTGCGCGGCATGACTCTCGTACGCGTGCGTATCGACACCCTTGAGGGCAATCTGCACTCGGGACAGTTCGGCGGCGCGGCCCCGGACGCGCTCGCCGCGCTGGTGCGGGTCCTGGACTCGCTGCGCGCCGAGGACGGCTCGACGACGGTCGACGGACTGACCGGCGACGAGGTGTGGGACGGGCTTCAGTACGAAGAGGACGACTTCCGCAGGGACGCCAAGGTCCTGGAGGGTGTGCGCCTGGTCGGCAGGGGCACGGTCGCCGACCGCATCTGGGCGCGCCCCGCGGTCACGGTGCTCGGCATCGACTGCCCGCCGGTGGTCGGCGCGACGCCGTCCGTGCAGGCAGGCGCACGGGCGCTGATCAGCCTGCGGGTGCCGCCGGGCGTGGACGCGGCCGAGGCCACCAAGCTCCTCCAGGCGCACCTGGAGGCACACACCCCGTGGGGCGCGCAGGTGACCACCGAGCAGATCGGGCAGGGCCAGCCGTTCCGCGCGGACACCACGAGCCCGGCGTACGCGGCGATGGCGGCGGCGATGGGCGAGGCCTACCCCGGCGAGGAGATGCAGTACGCGGGGCAGGGCGGCTCGATCCCGCTGTGCAACACCCTCGCCGCGCTCTACCCCCGTGCCGAGATCCTGCTGATCGGCCTGAGCGAGCCCGAGGCGCAGATCCACGCGGTGGACGAGAGCGTGTCGCCGCAGGAGCTCGAGCGCCTCTCGGTCGCCGAGGCGCTGTTCCTCCAGAAGTACGCGGCAAGCTGAGCCGCCGGGCGGGCGGGGGCCGTGTGACGCCCCCGCCGGTCACCGGCAGCCGACGGGGACTCCCGCCTCCAGGTACAGGGCGATCCCGCTCTCCCGCGCGCGCAGGGCCCAGCGCAGCCGTTCGTAGCGCACGGAGGGCAGCAGGGTGGCCGCTTCCTCCTCGGTGACGAAGCGGCAGTCACGGAGTTCGGGTCCCGGCAGGAGCATCTGCCGCGCCTGGCCGCCGTCGAGGCTCCCGCCGTCGAAGAGGAACCGCATCCCTCCGTAGCCGGGCGGTGCGGGCGGCTCCCAGTCGGCGACCAGGAGCCGGGGGGCGTCGGTGAGTTGGATGCCGGTCTCCTCGGCCACTTCCCGCATGCCCGCGCGCGCGGGCGCCTCGCCGGGTTCGACGACGCCGCCGGGGAACTCCCAGCCGGCCTTGTAGGTCGGGTCGACGAGCAGCACCCGGCCCCGCTCGTCGAAGAGCAGCACCCCGGCAGCGAGCGTCTCCGCGGTGGGCTCGGGGGTCTGCACGATGTCGCAGACGGTCGCGTCCCCGGTGCGTACGGCATCTGCGATGCGTTCGGCGGTCCGGCCGGGGGTGAGCGCTCCGGTGTCGATACGGTGCGCGTCGCTGCCGAGCCAGCCCGCGAGCGCGACGCGGTACGGCTCGATGTGGTCGAACGACCACTGCCGCACACGCCTCTCGCCGTCCGGCAGGTCCGGGAGGGAGCGTGCGGATATCCGTTCGCGCAGGATCGTTTCGTCCGGGGCCAGGACCACGTGCCGTACGGCGATCCTGCGCGAGGCGAGGCCGCCGAAGATCTCGTCGCGGTAGTCCTGCCGCAACAGGGTCATGGGCACCACCAGGACGCCGCCGAGTTCGGCGAGCAGTGCCGCCGCGGTGTCCACGACGAGCCGCCGCCAGATCGGCAGATCCTGGTAGTCGCTCACCTCGGCGAGGTGCTTGGGCGGCAGCAGGTCGGGCAGTCCGCGGCCGATGATCTCGGGGTCGAAGAGTGTGCTGTTCGGGATCAGTTCGATCAGTTCCCGTGCGGCGCTGGTCTTGCCCGCACCGAACGCACCGTTGATCCAGACGATCACGGTTCCCCCTCTTCCGTCGGCCCCCTGTGGCTTGCCCGCAACACCCTGCCACGGAAACCAGGGCCTGATGAGGCGGGCACTATCAGGACCAAAAGGCGTCACAACATGTCAAGCGATTCGCCGCCACTTCACTCCATCGAGTGGCAGTCACCCTGCATGAATCGTTCCCTCACTCCAGCGCCCGCCCGACCCCGCTAGCGTGATCCGCCAGGCGCCCCAGCCCCTGGTGACCTCCTGAATCCGGCTCTTCCGATGCACCCCGCTGCCGCGAGGATCCGGCCGACGTCGACACTGGGGGACACGTGCAGCTCGACGCACTGAACGAATTCGCCTTCGAGGAATCCGACCAGCAGCCCCGCGTGTACGGCCACAACGGCGCCGTCGTCGTCGAACTGCACGGCGAGATCGACCTGCTGGCCTACCAGCGGATGGCCCCGCTCATGGACCCGATCACCGGCGGCACCGCCACGACCGTGGTCATCGATCTGACCCGGACCACGTTCTTCGACTGCTCCGGCCTGGCCCTGCTGGTCCGCGCGCACCGCCGTACGACGGAACGAGGCGCCCGCCTCTCCGTGGTCTGCACCCACCGCCTGACGCTGCGCATCCTGCGTCTCACGGGCCTGACTCCCACGCTGTTGCCCGTCGCGACGCTGGAGAAGGCGCTGGAAGACGACTGAGCGGGGTGGCGCATGGTGCTGCGGGGTCCGGGCAGCACCTTGAGCCTGCCCCGCACGGGTCGCCGCCGCGAGTGTGCGCGCCGGGTGCATATATGCACTCCGTTCACACCCCGTGTGAACCATTCACGCCCTGCCACGCCCGGGACAACGATTGACCGGACGGCTGCTCCATCTGGTCCGGGTGTAGGCGTGGAAGTGGTCGCCGTCATGGCCCTGCTCAAGGGTGCAGTGAAGGACGTCACCGGGCCTCTCGTCCCAGCACAGACCGGGAATCTCACGTACGTACTTCGGGGCTTTCATGCCAGGTGCTCCGTCTGCCGGGGGTTGTCGGTGGCCACGCCCGACAATCTCAACCCCGCTGGTCACAGCGGGATACGACAGCCCGTGACACGGAACGGGTCATGCGGACGGCCGCCGCCCGATCAGGAAGCGGCATCCCGTCGCCGGAGCGGGGCCCTCACGCCGACTCATCGGCCACGCGCCGGACCGCGGCGCCCGCCAGCGCGTCCCACCTGCGGCGCAGCAGCCCCATGGCCTGACACGGCCCTGCGTCCACGTTCCGGCAGACGCCGCAGTCGACTTGGTGGCGGGCCCACGCCTCGTAGGCCTCCTGGACCGGCGAGAGGCGACGAGGCGCGGCGAGCGCGGGCCGTACGGCGCGGGATGGTGGATTCGCAGGCTCGTGCACGTCGACGCCCTTCCCGGCGTTGGCCATGCCCCCGGTCCTTGTCACCGGTGAATACCGCTGGCGTCGGAGTGCTCGGGCGTCCGACGCCAGCGGCGACCCGGGGGCGGTCGGTCGGCGGAGCCGACCTTGCACTAGACGCTTCCGTGTCGCGGGTCGTTTTGGATGCACCTGCCGGCCGGATATTACGGAGACCGGGCGCCCCGGGCCTGCGGGGCCGGCCCTCACCCCTTGCTCGACCCGAGCGTCAGGCCCGCGATGAAGTGCCGTTGCAGGAGCAGGAAGACCAGGACCGTGGGCAGGGCCACCAGGACCGAGCCCGCGGCCAGGAGGTTGTAGTCGGTGAAGAACTGGCCGCGCAGGTGGTTCAGGGACGAAGTGATCGGGAGTTTGTCGGGGTCGGAGATGAAGATGAGGGCCCAGAGGAAGTCGTTGTAGATCCAGGTGAACTCCAGCGTGCCCAGGGCAGCGAGAGCGGGGCGGCACAGCGGCAGGGTGATGCGCCAGAACTGGGTCCATACGCCCGCGCCGTCCACGATCGCCGCCTCCAGGATTTCCTGCGGCAGCGTCCGCATGAAATTGGCGAGCACGAAGACACAGAATCCGACCTGGAAGCCCACATTGACGATGATGATCGCCCAGTACGAGTCGTACAGGGTCAGCGAGTCGGACATCCACCACGGCAGGGGGATCTTCAAGAAGAGGACGTAGAGAGGGGTGACGAGCACCTGCGGCGGGAGCAGATTTCCCGCCGTGAAGAGCATCAGCAGGACCATTCCCCCGCGGATCCGCAGACGGGACACCGCGAATGCCACGAACGCCGCGAGGAACAGCGTGACGAGGACCGCGGGCACCGCGATGAGCAGGGTGTTGGTGAAGTACTTGCCCATGCCGGAATCGCTGTAGGCCTGGCGGTAGTAGTCGAACGACAGGCGCTCGGGGAACGAGAAATAGCCGTGCTGCGCCGTTTCCTCGTACGGGCGCAGAGAGGCGTAGACCGCGAGGAGAAGTGGCGCGAGGAAGGCCAGGGTCACCGCCGTCAGGAAGATGTGCACGCCGAAACGGCCGGGGCGGCGGGTTCGGCCCGCGGGTTTTCCGCCGGGCGGCGCGGGGGTGGCGGAGCGCGGCGTGGTGCGGATGTCGGCGGTCATCTCTCGCGTTCACCTCGCAGCTCTTGGACCAGGAACGTCACGATGAATCCGAGCGAGACGCTCAGGAGTACGACCGCGATGGCGGAGCCGAATCCGATGCGGCTCGCCTCGCCGATGATGTTGTCGGTGATGAGCACGGAGAGCAGTTCGAGGCCGTTGCGGCCCTTGTTGACCGCGTAGACGATGTCGAAGGCGCGCAGAGCCTCGATGACCGTGATGACGCCGACGATGACATTGACCGGTCGCAGGGTCGGGAAGACGACGCGGAAGAATGTCTGGCGGGCGTTCGCGCCGTCTATCTCCGCGGCCTCTTTCAGGGCGGGGTCCACGGATTTCAGCCCGGCCAGATAGAGGATCATGACGTAGCCGGTATGCCGCCAGCTCGCGGCCAGCATCATCATCCAGATGTTGATGTCGGAGTTCCCCAGCCAGTCGATCGGGTCGTCCTGGTTGTTCAGGATGGTGTTGACCACCCCCTGGTCGGTGCCGAGGATCAGCTGGGCCATGAAGCCGACCACGGCGAGCGAGAGCACCACCGGCATGTAGAGCACGGACTGGTAGAAGCGGCTGAAGCGGACGCCACGGTCGATGACCACCGCGAGGAGAAGCCCGAACGGCGTGGCCACCAGGCCGAGGAACGCGATCCACAGCAGGTTGTGGCGGACGGCTGGCCAGAAAGCCGGGTAATTGCCGACCAGGCTCTCGTAGTTCTTTCCGCCCACCCACTGGATGTCGCCGATGCCGTCCCAGGAGGTGAAGGACAGGCCGACGGAGGCCAGGGTCGGGCCCCAGATGATGAAGATGTCCAGCAGTACGGGAATTCCAAGGAGCACGCCGAGCACGGCGGTGTCACGGCGGGTGAATCGCCGTGGTCCCCGCCGTCCGGCGCGCCGCGCGGTTTTCTGCGGCACGGAACGCTGTCCCCCCGGTCTCAGCCGACGTCCGACGAGAAGATGTCCTTCTTCTGGCGCTCGATGCTGTTGACCAGGCCGTCGACGTCATCGGGATGGGCGATGAAATCCTGCAGCGCCTTGATCATGACGGTCTGCGCGAAGTCGGGGCGGGTGTCCCGGTCGAGGAACTGCGATATCTGCTTGGCCCCGGAGACGAGTTGGGCCGACTTCTTCTGCAGCGGGCTGTACTTGCTGGTGTCGGCGCCGTCGTTGACCGCGACGTTGTTGGGGTCGCCGGCCAGGTAGATGTCCTCGGCCTTCGGTGTGCCGAGCCATTTCAGGAGTTCCTTGGCGCCGTCGAGGTTCTTCGACTTCTTCGCCACCAGGAATCCGTCGATCGGCGCTTCCACTGCGTCCTGCCCGTACGCCGGATCGATCTCGGGGAAGGCGAAGAAGTCGATGTCGTCACGTTCGTCCGCCGGGAACTGCTGGCCGGGGTGCGGCATCCCCAGGACGGCCATGCTGGTCTTGCGCTTCTGCAGCCCCTGGCCCGCCTCTTCCCAGGTACGGCCGAGCGCGCCCTTCTGGTAGTACGGCATGAGTTCGCGCCACAGGTCGAAGACCTTCTTGACCTTGGTGTCGGTCCAGGCTTCCTCGCCGGCCATCAGGCTCTTGTGGAACTCGTATCCGTTGAGACGCATGTTGATGTAGTCGAAGGTGCCCATGGCGGGCCAGCCGTCCTTGTCGCAGAAGGCGACCGGAATGCCGTCCTTGCGCATCTTCTTGGCGAGCGCGATGAACTCGTCCCACGTCCTGGCCTGCTCATAGCCCTGTTTCTCGAAGAGGCTCTTGCGGTGGAAAACGGCCCACGGGTAGTAGTAATACGGCACGAAGTACTGCTTGCCCTCGTGCGTGGACTGCTCCCGCAGCGCGTTCGAGAAGCCCTTGAAGTTCTTCCACACGTCGCTGATCTCGATCAGCAGGCCCTTCTCCGCGAAGTACTGCATGCGGTATCCCGCGAACCACATGAAGACGTCGTCAGGGGTGCCCTGGAGATAGCGCGTGATGTTCTGCTGGAACTCGTTGTGCTCTGTCGTGTTGACCTTGACGGTCTTCCCGGACTTCTTCTCGTAGGCGTCGAAGGCGGCGGCGAACGCCTTCTTCGGGACCGCGTCCGAGGAATTGGAGCCCATCGTGACTTCGTCCTTGTTGCCGCCCGGTCCGTCGCCGCAGGCCGTGAGCAGGGCCGGAAGGGTGACCGCACCGGCTCCGGCGGCCGCACCACGCAGGACATTCCGCCGTGACATCCGATGTCCTGACATGCTTCGGGGCGTGGCAGGACCCATGAACGATGACTGTGCCATGTCCCCCTCCTCGGGGTGCAAACGAACACAACCGAACGCGAGGGTTGCGATCACACTCCCAAGTGCCATGTCAGTCAAGGGGTTTGGCGTTCGATTGCTCGAACCGTTACGGCCCCTCTTCCAACAGAGTCCAACACGGCCTAACGTAAGCGCGCACTTCTGACACGTACATGCAGCCCCACAACTTCTGCGAGTACGGAGGAATGTAACGATGCGTCATATCTCAGCCCTCACCACGCGTCGAAGAGTCGTCGGATCGCTCGCCGCCGTACTGCTGTGCGCGGCGGGGCTCGCCGCGCCGGCGGCGACGGCACGCGACACGGACGGCGCGCGCGAAACGGGCGGCGCCAGCGACACGCGTGACCGGAGCGCCGCCGAGGCACGGCCCTCCGCCGCGAAGGCGAAGCTCCCCGGAGACCTCGCCCGCACCCCGCCCATGGGTTTCAACAACTGGAACTCCACCCACTGCAGGGCCGAGTTCGACGAAGCGATGGTCAAGGGGATCGCGGACCTCTTCGTCGAGAAAGGCCTCAAGGACGCCGGCTACCAGTACGTCAATCTCGACGACTGCTGGGCACTGCCCCAGCGGGACGCGAACGGCAAGCTCGTGCCCGACCCCAAGCGATTCCCCAATGGAATCAAGGGAGTTGCCGACTACGTACACGGCAAGGGCCTGAAGCTCGGCATCTACACCAGCGCCGGCACCAAGACCTGCAGCGACATCGGCTTCCCCGGTGCGCTCGGCCATGAGGTCAGCGACGCACGGCAGTTCGCCGACTGGGGCGTCGACTACCTCAAGTACGACAACTGCAACAACCAGGGCGTCGACGCCAAGCAGCGGTACATCGCGATGCGTGACGCGCTCAAGGCTACCGGCCGCCCCATCGTCTACAGCATCTGCGAATGGGGCGAGAACAAACCCTGGGAGTGGGCGGCCGACGTAGGCCATCTGTGGCGCACCACCGGCGACATCAGCGACAACTGGAGCTCGATGCTGTCGATCATGAAGCAGAATCTCCCGCTCGCCGAGCACGCGGGGCCGGGCCGCTGGAACGACCCGGACATGCTGGAGGTCGGCAACGGCGGCATGACGGACACCGAGTACCGCACGCACTTCTCGATGTGGTCCATCATGGCCTCGCCGCTGCTCATCGGCTCCGACCTGCGCAAGGCCACGCCCGAGACCTTCGAGATCATCGGCAACAAGGAAGTCATCGCCGTCGACCAGGATCCGCTGGGCAAGCAGGGCAAGGTGCTGTCCTCGGACGGCGGCCGCTGGGTCGTCGCCAAGGAGATGCAGGACGGCAGCCGGACGGTCGCCCTCTTCAACGAGACGGGCACCGCCCAGTCGATCGCCACCACCGCCGGGGCCGTCGGGCTCCCGGACGCCGACGGCTACGCGCTGCGGGACCTGTGGCAGCACAAGAGCTACAACACGGCGGGCCGGATCGCGGCGACCGTCCCCGCGCACGGCACCGTACTGCTGCGCGTCGCGGCGGACGGCACCTGGGGCAAGAACCCGCCGGCCGTCGAACTGGGCCTCGGCGGTGACCCGTTGGTGGAGGCGGGCCAGGCGAAGAAGCTGACGTCCCGGGTCACCAACCTCGGCCGCACCTCCGCGCAGCAGGTGTCCGCCACCTTCAGCGGCCCCTCCGGCTGGCGGATCAGGGCGACCTCGCCCTCGACCGCGGGCTCCCTGCGTACGGGCGCGTCGCTGAGCACGTCGTGGACGGTGACCGCACCGCGGGGCACGGCGCCGGGAGCGTACGACCTGACGCTCAAGGCCGCCTACCGCTCCCCCGGCGGCGCCCGTGCCGCGCGCGTGCTGCCGCTGACGGCCCATGTGGTCGTGGCGCCGCCCGCGGGCGACTCGGCGGTCAGTGACCTGCCGTGGATGTCGGCGGTCAACGGCTGGGGTCCCGTCGAGAAGGACACCAGCAACGGCGAGGAGGCGGCGGGCGACGGCAAGCCGCTCACCATCGGCGGGGCCGTCTTCGCCAAGGGGCTCGGGGTGCACGCGGCGAGCGCCGTCGAGTACTACACCGGCGGGGCCTGCGAGAAGGTCGCCGCGCAGGTGGGCGTCGACGACGAGAAGGGCGCCAAGGGCACGGTCACCTTCGAGATCTGGGCGGACGGCAAGAAGGCCGCGTCGACCGGCGTCCTGACCAACGCCGACACCGCGCGGGGCCTCACGGCCGACGTGTCCGGAGCGCAGGTCGTACGTCTCGTCGTCACGGACGGCGGCGACGGCAGGGACTCCGACCATGCGGACTGGGCGGGGCCTGTGCTCAGCTGCTGAACCGCACGGATCCCCGACTGCGGGCCGGCCCGCGCAACTCCGCCCCGGCCCGCAGCCCGGGAGCCGCCCACGCACACCCCCGGCAACCGACACCCCACAACAGGAAGCAGCCCCCGACCGCCCGGCCCTCAACCCTGAACGCACCCGGCCCCCACGCCCCACCGAGCCGCACGGCGGCCACTCCCCGGCCGCACACCCCGCAGCAATCAACTCCCCCAGCCGACCGCAGACCCCCAACCACCCGGCCACCACCGAGCCGTACGCGTCAACGCCCGCAAGCCGAGGCAGCACACCCCGGCCCGCAGCCAAGAGCCGCACAGCCCCCGGGCCGGACGGCCGAAGGGATCAGCTGCCCACGGCAGGGCGCAGGGCCACGGTCCTCTCCTCCTGGCTGAGTGCGGCCGCCGCGGCACCCACCAACCCCGCGTCCGTCCCCATCAGCGCCGGGGCCACGGTCAGGTGGCGTACGAACGAGAGCGTGGCGTAGTCCTCGAGGGCGCGGCGCAGCGGGTCGAAGAGTACGTCGCCCGCCTTCGCCACCCCGCCCCCGATCACCGCGATGTCGATCTCGACGAGCGTCGCCGTGGCCGCGATCCCGGCGGCGAGTGCCTGCGCCGCCCGTTCGAAGGAGGCGACGGCGACCGGATCGCCGGCCCGTGCGGCGAGGGCCACCGCGGCGGCGGACGTGTCGCCGTCGGCCCCAGGCTGCCATCCGCCCTCCACGGCGCGCCGCGCGATGTTCGGCCCGCTCGCTATGCGCTCCACGCACCCGCGCGCGCCGCACGGGCACGCGTCGCCGTCCAGGTCGACGCTGATGTGCCCGATGTGCCCCGCGTTACCGGTGGGGCCGGGGTGCAGCTTGCCCCCGAGGATCAGGCCGCCGCCGACCCCGGTGGACACCACCATGCACAGCGCGTTGTCGTGCCCGCGCGCCGCGCCCTGCCAGTGCTCGGCGGCCGTCATCGCCACGCCGTCCCCGACGAGTTCGACCGGACGGCCGCCGGCCGCCGCGCGCACCCGCTCGACCAGCGGGTAGCCGCGCCAGCCGGGTACGTTGACCGGGCTGACCGTCCCCGCAGACGCGTCCACGGGCCCCGCGCTGCCGATGCCGACCGCGCGCGCCCTGCCCCACAGCGGGGAGTGCGTGAGCTCGCCGATGACCTCTTCGACCGCCCGCATCACGGTGTCGCCGTCCTCGCGCGCCGGCGTGGGCCGCTGGGCACGCAGCAGGATCCGGCCGCGGCCGTCCACCAGCGCGCCGGCGATCTTGGTGCCGCCGATGTCGAGTGCGGCGACGAGGTCCGTGTGCATCAGTGTCAGATCTCCTGGTGAATGGGCAGGCCGCCCTTTTGGTGAAAGGGCAGGCCGGAGAATGCGATGGACAGTCTCTCTTGCATCTGACAACGTTGTCCAGGTTCTATGCTCGACGCCACATCACTTACGCACCACTTTCAGCTCATCATCGTCGACGACAGGACAGCGCACCGTGGCCGAGACCACCAGCCGACGCCCCGAACCCCGCTACGGCAACCGTCCGACCATGAAGGACGTCGCCGCCCGCGCCGGAGTCGGCCTCAAGACGGTCTCCCGCGTCGTCAACGGCGAGCCGGGCGTCACCCCGGACACCGAGCGCCGCGTCCAGGAGGCCATCGACGCCCTGGGCTTCCGCCGCAACGACAGCGCGCGGGTCCTGCGCAAGGGCCGCACCGCCAGCATCGGCCTGGTGCTCGAAGACCTCGCCGACCCCTTCTACGGCCCGCTCAGCCGCGCCGTGGAGGAAGTGGCCCGTGCCCACGGCGCCCTCCTTATCAACGGTTCGAGCGCCGAGGACCCGGACCGCGAGCAGGAGTTGGTGCTCGCGCTGTGCGCACGCCGGGTCGACGGCCTCGTCGTCATCCCGGCCGGTGACGACCACCGCTATCTGGAGCCGGAGATCGCCGCCGGTGTCGCCACCGTCTTCGTCGACCGTCCCGCCGGGAAGATCGACGCCGATGTGGTGCTCTCCGACAGCTTCGGCGGGGCGCGCGACGGCGTCGCCCATCTCATCGCCCACGGCCACCGCCGCATCGGCTTCATCGGCGACCAGCCGCGCATCCACACCGCCATAGAGCGGCTGCGCGGCTACCGCGCGGCCATGGAGGACGCCGGCATCCCCGTCGAGGAGGAGTGGATGTCGCTGGGCGCGACCGACCCGGACCGCGTCGAGCAGGCCACCAAGACCATGCTGAGCGGCCCGGACCCCGTCACGGCGATCTTCGCGGGCAACAACCGTGTGACGGTGACGGTGGTCCGCGTGCTGGCCGGGCACCCGCACCCCGTGGCCTTCGTCGGCTTCGACGACATCGAGCTCGCCGACCTGCTGCAGCCGGGCGTGACGGTCGTCGCGCAGGACGCCGCCCAACTGGGCAGGACCGCCGCCGAGCGCTTGTTCCGCCAGCTCGACGGCGCGTCCGGAGCCCCGGAGCGGATCGAACTCCCGACACGTCTCATCGAGCGCGGCTCGGGCGAACTGCCGCCCTCGGGATGACGATTGACGGGACGTCAGTGCTCAGCAGACCGGGAGGCCGGGCAGCGGTTCGTCGTTGTCTCCGCCCTTGATGTAGACGTCGCTGATGAAGACGTCCCTGTTGCCGCTGTCGTCGTCCGTCTTGGCCCACCAGACGTTCGTCCACTCACCGCCCGTCTGTTCCTGATCCCCCGAAATCACCGCTGCCCCGTTCCTGTGCCACCACTTTCCGTGACGGACAGACTACGGGGCAGGGGTGACAGCGGGTGCCGGAAGTTACTTGGCGGACGGCGTGAGGTCGCCGCGGCGCGGGCCCGAGAAGTGCTGCAGGCGGGCCAGCGTCAGGCCGGTGAGGCGGGTGACCTCGCCGGCGTCGAGGGCGCCGCAGTCCAGGCCGCGCAGGAGGTACCCGGCGAGCGCCTTGGCCGATGCCGGCTCGTCCGCCACGTCGCCGCCCTCGCGGTGGGCGGCGTACGCGGACAGGCGCGCGGCGGCCTGCTCGAAGCCCTCGCGGTAGAAGGCGAACACGGCGGCGTAGCGCGTGGGGATGTGGCCGGGGTGCATGTCCCAGCCCTGGTAGTAGGCGCGGGCCAGGGCGCGGCGCGTAAGGCCGTAGTGCAGCCGCCAGGCGTCGTGGACCTTCTCGGTGGTGCCGACGGGCAGGACGTTCGTGGAGCCGTCCGACACGCGTACGCCGGTGCCGGCCGCCGCGACCTGCATGATCGCCTTGGCGTGGTCGGCGGCCGGGTGGTCGCTGGTCTGGTAGGCGGCGCTGACACCGAGGCAGGCGCTGTAGTCGAAGGTGCCGTAGTGCAGGCCCGTGGCACGCCCCTCGGCGGCGTCGATCATGCGGGCCACGGTGGCGGTGCCGTCGGCGGCGAGGATGGACTGGCTGGTCTCGATCTGGATCTCGAAGCCGATCCGGCCCGGCTCCAGGCCGCGCGCCTTCTCGAACTCCTCCAGGAGGCGCACCATCGCGGTGACCTGCTCGGGGTAGGTGACCTTGGGCAGCGTCAGGACGAGGCCTTCGGGCAGGCCGCCGGCCTCCATGAGGCCGGACAGGAAGATGTCGAGGGTGCGGATGGCACGGTCGCGCACGTTCTCCTCGACGCACTTCATGCGGATGCCCAT